>JBMCCK010000026.1:0-8230 GCA_048619255.1 Methanohalophilus sp.
TTTGTCCCTGCCGAAACATTTCCCCGGATGTTGCAGGAATATCTCAGGCATACATCCGTTTAAGCACCTGCCACAAAGGCAAACAATGCCATGAACATAGCCTGTTTGAAGCGTTTTGAGGAAAGGGCCGGGTCATTTTTAAGCACTGCATAGACAGCCGCGATAAAAAGCAGGTCAGCAAGCCCCACTAGAGGAAGGTAGTACTCACCCAGCATGGAATTCAGGTAAGGGTAAGGGCTGGCAGCAATACCTATCAGGGCAAGAGCCGAAGCTACAAAACCTGCCTGTTTTTTCCCAATAAGAACAGGGAGAGTGGTTGCTCCTGCTTTTAGATCTCCCTCCATATCCTCGATATCCTTCACAATTTCACGTGCAATTGTCGCAAGTGTTGCAAGCAGGAATAATACCGAAAGGGCATACAATCCTTCTATCCCAAATACAGCGGCACCGAAAAGAAAAGTAGAACCTGTCAGGTAACCCACTGCAGCATTGCCAAAAAAGGGAGTGGTCTTAAGATTACGGGCATAAAGGACAAGCAAGAAAGAATTGAAAAGCGCTATTAAAGCACAGACCAGATTAATGAACCAGGCAATGGTTATTCCGACAATGAAAAGGAACGCAGCAAAAAAAAGAGCCTGTTTCTTACTTACCCTTCCAGAGGGAATTGGCCTGTCAGGCCTGTTTATAGTATCAATAGCCACATCGAAATAATCATTGATGGTATTGCCGGCCCCTGTTACGAGCATTACTACAATTCCCACACCCCCTGCCTCAAAGAATGGAAGGGTCTGAAAGGGTTGTTCAAAAATGATTCTAAAAGCGATTAACACGCCGATAACTGCGGCAAAGGCTGCCATTGCACAATTGGCAATACGCATTAATTGAAGATAAGCGTGCATGGAACCGGCCCGCCTTTATGCTCTTCCTGCTTCTAGCATGCGATCAAGGGCTTTTTTGGCCTGCACTGTGACCTTTTCCTCTACTCTGACCTCGTATTCTTCATTTTCCAGACAAGCCAGAACAGATGCAGGATCGATGGTTTTCATATCCGGACATATCGCATATTCAGAGCAGGGGTAAAAGTGCTTATCCGGATTTTCCTTGCGCAGGCGATGGAGAAGGCCGTTTTCCGTAGCTATAATGAATTCTTTTGAACCAGAGGAGGAGCAGTGTCTTGTCATTCCTGTGGTACTGAATATGTGATCGGCTTTTTCAAGTATTTCACGCCTGCATTCCGGATGGGCCAGAATCTCAGCGTCTGCGTGGGATATTATGGACAAATGTACATCTGATTCAAGCATATGATTATGGGTCGGACAGTAGCCATCCCACAGAATTATTTCTTTATCAGTGTTTTTGGCCACATAATCTCCAAGGTTTTTGTCAGGAATGAACAGTACTTTCGAGCAATCCAGTGAGTTGACAACTTCCACCGCATTGGCGGATGTGCAGCATACATCACTTTCTGCTTTGACCTCTGCACTGCTATTTACATAGGACACAACCATCGCATCGGGATATTGTTTTTTGGCTTTCCTTACCCCATCTGCAGTGGCCATTGCCGCCATTGGGCAGCGTGCAAACCTGTCGGGAATGAGAACTTTCTTTTGGGGACTCAGGATAGCAGCGCTTTGCGCCATGAAATCCACACCACAAAAAACAATGATATAAGCGGGCTGCTCAACTGCCTGACGGCTCAGGCCAAGTGAATCACCTACAAAATCAGCTATATCCTGTACATCGCCACGGCAGTAATTGTGGGCAAGGATCACCGCATTTTTTTCCTTTTTCAGGACATTAATCCTGTCTATTATAGCCTGCTTATCCTGCATATTACCACTGCAATCCCGGGATAATGAATTCCGGGCGAATACATAGATTATATAACATATAAGTTTATGTGATTTCAGGTTCCCACATTGAAGGATTGGGTCAGTTTCTTCAAGGTAGAAATTACGGAAAGAGGAGCCAGATAACTTGTTTTTGGATTTGTGGGAGAAGGCACATTTTCCACTCTGGAGGTAAACCTTCCAAACTCACCTTCTACTGCGATTTCATGGATATTTCTTGTCAGGGCAGGATTTACCACTATTCTGACCCTGGTATTATCAAATCCAATCCCTGCAAGACTGAGAGTAGCAGCCACATTCACATTTGCAGGGAATGACTGTACCGCCTCGGTTGCAGAGCCTTCAAAAAGAACAGTTCTGCCGGATATGGAATCAATATCAATATTATTTTCAAGAACATAGGGGGCACCCCTCAATCCACTGGGCGGTTTTTCGGTTGTCAGGATGACTGAATGTAGACCGGCTGCAGAAGCGGATATCAAACCATCTATTCCACAGATGGCACCAGAAGGAATGTAGATCCGACAATTTTTTTCACGTGCTATGTTTTCAGTCATTTCAAGAAGTTGTGTGTCAGCAAAAGCCCCGACACTTACCACCATGACATCGCATTTTGCATGCAACGCTGTGGGAACCACTTCATAAACCGCCTGTTGGGAAGCACATTCTACCACCAGATCTACCTCCCTGACCATTTCAACAATTTCCATGATCTGCGGATCAAAATTTTCCAGTGAACTTTTCACCATGTTCAGGGATTCATCATGGCGGTCATATATAGCATAGAGTTCTGCTTCAATCTGGCCATTATCAATAGCCCTACATATCTCGCCACCAATGGCACCACAACCGAAAACTCCTATTTTAAGCATTAATGAGACTCCTTTATGTTCTAGAGGGGCGGCACATAAAAGTATTATCGTTACAAAGCATATTAAAAGTCCCTGAACATAAAGTAAAACTGGTGAAAAGGATGCTGAGAGGACAGATAGAGAATTTCATCCGGGAAGATCTGGGTTATTATGATATCTCATGCCAGATGGTGCCGGATACAATTGCAGAAGCAGTGATTTTTGCAAAGCAGGATTGTGTGGTTGCCGGTGTGGAGGTTGCAGAGGCCATATTTGATTATTTTGATATCGAATATGCAAGAGAGGTTGCAGATGGGGAAAAAATCCAGAATAACGATGTGGTCTTTGAACTTAAAGGGAGAACGGTATCCCTCTTACGTGCTGAAAGGCTGGCCTTGAATTTCCTGGGACACCTGAGCGGTATTGCGACCCTTACAAGAGATTGCGTGGAAGCCGTGCATGAATGTTCAGAAGCAGTTGTGGCTGCAACCCGTAAAACAACCCCGGGAATCCGGGAGTTCGAAAAACTGGCTGTAGTTGCGGGTGGCGGGGATGCCCACAGGTTCAATCTATCCGATTCCATCATGATAAAGGACAACCACAGGCATATAATGGGTCTGGAGAATGCAATTCTTAAAGCAAAGGAAATGGCAAGCTTTACCCAGAAGATAGAAGCTGAAGTTGAATCCGCAAACGATGCTATCCTGACTGCAAGGATGGGAGTAGACATCATTATGCTGGACAACATGTCCCCTTCAGAAATTATATCAACCGTGGAGAAATTACGTCACGAAGGATTAAGGAATAAGGTAATCGTGGAGGTATCGGGAGGAATAAACACCGAAAACCTTGCCGAATACGCAAAAACCGGAATTGACGTAATCTCTATGGGCTCCCTGATCCATAAAGCACAATGGGCCGATCTGAGTATGGAGATGAAAGGATCTTTTATGTCATAAACTTTATATTGGTTTCCAGTCGTGTATTTAGGCAGTATTCAGATAACAGATTATGAAAAAAATCGTGGCGAGGGGAACATGAAGTTCAAAAAAATGATAGTATATATGCTCTTGATAGCGACCCTGTTTTCATTTGTTTTTACGGGCCCGGCTTCCGCAGAATCAACACTTTTTGATGACAGTTTGAAAGAAGGCCAAGGATATCAAATAAATAACTTTGCTATAATGGTAGGTGACGTATTCCCCGGATCTGATAATGCAGTATTTCGTGTTTATGAACTACCTGCAGACAAAGATGACGAGCCAATCGAAGATGAAATGCTTGGAATCAATGATAGCTTTAAATTTCAAATAGATGGGGAAGACGTGGAAGTTACACTATTAGATGTTCAAGGATCAGAAGACTCAGTAAATCCACCTGCAAAATTTGCAATCACAGTTACAGATGATGATGTGATTAATTTTGAAAAGGAGATTGACAGATTAAAAGATGCAGAATATATCGGTGAACCTGAACTGGAACTCACAAAAACTGTAGATAATGACACTGTAAAAGTAGGGGATATTATAAGAGTTAATGTAGATGTGAAAAATACTGGTGACGGTGATGCCACGGATATAAGATATGAAGAAAGTGCCCCTGCAAAATTTGTACTTGAAGAATACCTCTTAAAGCCAGATGATGATATGTCCTTAGATGAAGGAGATGAGGATACAGTTTATATTTATACAATAAAAGCAACCCAGGCAGGTGAATTTGAGATTGATCCAACCACGGCTAAATTTTCAAATGAACTGGGGATGGATACAAAGGAAGCAAGTTCCAATACCCCGAAAATTACGGTGGAGGGAGAAACACCAAAGATTGATGCATCCTTAAATTTCAAAGATACTGTGGTATCCCGTGGAGAAAGTACTGAGGTCACATTACTTATCAAAAATGAGGGAGAAGGAGATGCTGAAGACTTTTCAATGGAAATTCAACTTCCAGAAGGATTAGAGTATGAGGATGGTAGCGATGAAATAGAAATTATCAGCGGCACTCCCACAATTTATCAGGATACACTCGGCTCTCAACAGACAAAAGAATATACTTTTACTTTAAAAGCAAATGAAATAGGAGATATTTCCGTAAATGCTTCCTATTCCTACACTGATGAACAGAATCAACAGACTGAAGATACATCCGGTGAAACGGAATCTAATGTATTGCAAGTTACAGAAGGGAAATATGATTTCCTTTTCGAGCAGCCGCTATATGTATATATCGTGCCTGTAGTCATCATTCTTGGGGCGGCAGCATGGATATACTATCGCCGCCAGCAATACCGCTTATAACACCCGGAGGAATTAATTGCTCAATATACTTATGGTCGGAAACGGACAATGTGGCAACCGTATTCTGGACTCTATAAACAAGCAGGCATTCGGCTCCAAAAGTCGCTTTGCCAAATTCTACTCAAAACAACAGTATAAAAGTAACGTGCAAACCCTTGCCATAAATACTGCCATAAACGACCTCAAGGAAATGAAATATACCAAGGTAAAGGATCGGATTCATATACCTCACCTGCATGGAGTTGGTGCAAACAGAAATATGGGAAGAAAAGTTTTTGATGAAAATAAATCCCAGATTATGCGCAACATCGATGAGAGAGGCAGTTTCGATATTGCTTTTGTTATCACTTCTGCCTCCGGGGGTACAGGGTCGTCTTTTACTCCGGCCCTGATTCGGGAATTGAAGGAACAAAATGATTATCCGGTATATGCAGTAGTTGTTCTTCCCTTCAGGGAAGAAGGAACATTGTACCTGCAAAATACCGCATTTGCCCTCAAGGATATAAGGGAAAGCGGAGTTGACGGGATAATCCTTGCAGATAACCAGTACCTCAAGCAGATGGGCGGAGATATGGAATCTGCCTATGATTCCATAAATGAGATGATCGCAAAAAGGCTGCTTTTCCTGCTGGATTCCCTGGACAGCGAGATGATGATGGTCACAGACCTTGGTGATTTCAAGACGGTCATGAGCGGAGGAGCCGGGATTGCAACCATTGGTTACTACGAAGCAGACGGGGAAATGCCTATCAGAACAGCCATACAAAAGGCTGTATCCCCTAGCGGATTACTGTTCAATACCAATGTTTACGAGGAAGCAAGCAGGTCCATGATGATCATCAAGGGTGACAAGAGTTACCTGAGCATCGATGAAATCTCTACGGAAGTTGAGAAACTGTCTGATTCGGTAGGCCATGTTTTCAAAGGAATAATCGTCCGCAAAGGTGAGTACCCCCGGGTACTGTCTGTCCTTACCCTTGAATCCGCTTCCGAGCTGGAAGAACTCTATCATCTTGCAGTCGATGCTATCAATACCGAAAAAGAGAAAAAGGAACGAGTCCAGGAAGACAAGGAAGTTGATAAGGCATTCTCCCAGATCGAAGGTCTGGAACCGCATTACTGATATGATGTGCAATGTTTCCAGGGAGGGACATGCCACAAACAGACAATATAATAGAAATCCGTGGATTGGAAAAAGTCTATGGAGATGGTGTTGAGGTAAAGGCGCTTGACGGACTGGATCTTGATGTGAAAAAAGGAGAATTCCTTTCCATAGTTGGCCCTTCCGGATCCGGCAAAAGCACCTTGCTTCACATGATAGGTATTCTGGACACACCCACAAAAGGCACCATCCTGATTGACGGCCAGGATGTCACCAGCATGGATGACCGGCAGCGATCCAGTGCACGAAACAAATTACTCGGCTTTATATTCCAGTACCATCACCTTTTACCCGACTTCACCGCACTGGAAAACGTCATGATGCCTCTTTTGATAGCCGGCAAAAAAAAGGATGAAGCCACCAGAGAAGCTGAAAAATTGCTCAATGAAGTTGGACTTAAAGACCGTCTTCACCATTTCCCGGGCCAGCTTTCCGGAGGGCAAAATCAGCGTGTAGCTGTGGCAAGGGCACTTGTTAACCGGCCAAAGATCGTCATCGGAGACGAGCCTACCGGAAATCTGGACAGCCGTTCCAGTGACAAGGTCTATGAACTTTTAAGGAAACTGAACCGGGAATTTGACCAGACATTCATCCTGGTAACCCATGATGAAAACATGGCCCGCAAAACCGACAGAATAGTCAGGATCGTAGACGGCAAGATTACTGAATAAGGGAATAACATGGAATACAGAGAAGGAAAGATAGGAAGAGTATTTGTCCTCAGGATAGATGACGGTGAAGATATACTAGAAAGTATAACAGCCCTAGCAGAAGAAAAAGGTATAGAAAAAGCTTTCCTTTTCATGCTGGGAGCATGCAGGACTTCAAATCTGGTCACCGGCCCACTCAAAGATATGATTCCTCCAGAGCCCCTATGGAATTCATTTGTGGACCCGCACGAAATAATCGGTATTGGCAACATAATGCTTGAGAACAAAAATCCAGTAGTTCATCTCCATACCGGCCTGGGCAGGGATGGAAAAGCCAGTATTGGATGCATGCGAAAGCAAAATGAAGCCTTCATGGTAGCGGAAATCCTTCTTCTTGAAATCGACGGAATGGATGCTTTACGCAAATTTGACAGAACAAGAGGATTTGCCCCTATCAATTTCGGGGATAGATAGAATTAAGTACAGATCTGTTTTAGCCTATTGAGAGCGTGGGATTTACACTCTATTTCAGCCGATATGTCATTTTCCAGATTTCTCATGAATGTATCAAAGTTTAATTTTAATTTGTAGAAACGACGAGGTCTACCCCTATCTTTTGATAACTTCTGATCCCAGGACTCCACTATACCTTTTTTACATAAGGGTTTCATGGCAACACTTACTTCGGGTTGTCTCAGGCCGGTGAGATTTTCAATCTGGCTTGAGGTAAGCGAATCGCCATCAATAAGGCAGGTCATAGCTAGAGCTTCTATGCGGGAGAGGCAGAGGTTTTGAAGTAGGTCTGCAATCTCCCTTTTGCTGGAATCAAGCTTTATGAAATCAGCATCATTCATAAAGGAAGAAGAATGGCTCCATTAATATATATTTTATGAATACATTATATGAAGATGCCTACAAAACATTAGCAACAAGGATTTCAGGGACAAGAATATTATATATACAGTAATTTCCTATTCAGTAAACAAAGTCCAAGGCGGAATTATCATGAGTTACAGGGCAGAAGAAGCAGGATACCGGATAGAAAAGATTCATGCAAGAGAGATATTGGACTCCAGGGGCAATCCCACAGTGGAGGTTGATGTGTTCACGCCAAAGGGTTTTGGCAGGGCCAGTGTCCCTTCAGGAGCTTCCACAGGAACAAACGAAGCCATTGAAATGCGCGATAAGGAGGATGAACGCTACAATGGTAAAGGTGTCCTCGATGCCGTGGACAATGTCAATACAACAATCGCCGGGGAACTGACGGGTTATGACGTGCGCAGCCAGAGGGAGATTGACGGACTAATGATAGCCCTTGATGGAACCGACAACAAGATAACTTTCGGTGCAAATGCCATCCTGGGTGTTTCAATGGCTGTTGCCAATGCAGCTGCAGATTCTCTCAATATGCCCCTGTACA
>JBMCCK010000027.1:0-8071 GCA_048619255.1 Methanohalophilus sp.
CTAAATTCATATACGCCATATCAATGGGAAAGATGCTTTAACTGAACAGTGCCGATTGCTCCCGTCAGCATTCATAACCCACAGACTTGTAGTGTGATTATTACCTGCTCTGACATATGCAATTTTAGAACCATCTGGCGACCAGGCAATGTCATATGCGTTTCCTTTGAAAATACGGGATTTTTCAGAACCGTCACTTCCCATAATCCAGATACCTTCACTTTCCGGATTATTCGAAACGTAAGCAATGATGTCCCCTGATGGTTGCCATTGTGGTTCAAGAGAAGGACCATTGTTAACAGTGAGTTTAATATTTTCGGTACCATCGGAGTTTATTATCCATATGTCCGAGTCTTTGCAGATATTTGAATTATTCAATATTTTTTGTTTTTGACCATCTTCTTTTTCTACCATGTCCCATATGTCACCATTTTCAGAAGATGCAGAAACATACACAATTTTAGAGCCGCCAGGACTCCAGTCGGCTTTCTACCCTCTCAAACCCAGCAGGTAGTTTTCCAGAAGGGCTCCTTCAGTTAGTTTCCTTTTATCAAAACCATCCCGATGCATCGTCCATAATTCATAGTTTCCTGTCAGATTTGATATATAGAGCAATGTATCTCCTTCAGGGGACCAGGGGTCAAAGAAAAAACCTCCACTTTCATTTCCAGAAGTTAATTTTTCTTTATTCGTACCATCTTCTCTTAATAAACAGGCATTTAGATTTTCCAGTGAACTGCCAGTACTTGAAGAATAGGCGATATATGTTCCATCAGGTGACCAATAGGGAGCAAAACTGTGCGTGGAATTTTCAATTGCAAATGTATTTTCGCCTGCACTGCAGGGAATTACAATAAAAAATACTATCATACAGGCAAAACAAAGAATGTATTTTAAATTCATTTTCATACACCCAATATACAGTAAAAAATCTGTAATTTGTTCAATATCCAATTCCGGGTGTCCATACCAGTTGATACAATACAAAATTAATCATTTAAATATTTATTTTCGTAGGGATATTACTATACTGATTCACAATGTATGATAGCAAACCTTTAATCCTCCGAGATAATATTCTATTCCTCAAAATCAACAGTTAAACAATCCTTTTAATATTCAGGACACATGTCTCTCAAAAACATAATGATAAAGGGTGCCAAAGAGCACAATTTAAAAAATATTGATGTAGTGTTGCCCAGGGATAAATTGATTGTTATCACGGGCTTAAGTGGCTCGGGCAAGTCCTCTCTTGCTTTTGATACTATCTATGCCGAAGGCCAGCGTAGGTATGTTGAATCGCTTTCATCATATGCACGGCAATTCCTGGGGCAGATGGAAAAACCCGATGTGGAATATATTGAGGGTCTTTCTCCTGCTATCTCTATCGAGCAGAAAACCACCAGTAAGAATCCGCGCTCTACTGTGGGTACAGTTACCGAGATATATGATTACCTGAGATTGCTGTTTGCCCGTATAGGGGCTCGCCACTGCCCGGATTGTGGGCGTGCTATCGAGCCTCAGAGTGTTGACCAGATTGTGGACAACATAATGAAATTCCCTGCAAAAACCAAACTACATATTCTTGCGCCTGTTGTCCGGGAACGCAAAGGTGAATACAGGAAACTTCTCGCTGACATTCGGTCTGACGGTTATTCCCGTGCGCGTGTGGATGGGGAGATAATCCGGCTCGATGAAGCTGATTCCCTGGAACTGGGACGATATAATAAACATAATATCGAAATTGTGGTTGATAGGCTTTCCATCAAAGAAGGAATAGAAGAGCGTCTCTCTGATTCAGTGGAACAGGCCCTTGCCAGAAGTGGTGGTATCGCTATAGCTGATATTGTCGATGGTGATGAATTCGTATTCAGTGAGAAACTTGCATGTCCGCACTGTGGAACCGGATTTGAGGAGCTGGAACCTGCCATGTTTTCTTTCAACAGCCCCCAGGGGGCATGTGATGTCTGTCATGGCTTGGGTACTTCCATGGAATTCGATCCGGATCTGATAATTCCTGACAGGTCCCTGTCTCTCAATGAAGGAGCAGTTGAACCCTGGGGTACTAGAAAAGATAGTTATTACATGCAGTCTCTCCAGTCCCTTGCTGATTATTTCGGGTTTTCTATGGATGTTCCGTTTGAAGGTCTGGAACCACAGTACCAGAATATGATTCTCTATGGCACAGCCACTAAAGTCCCGATGACCCACACGGGCAAAGGAGGTATCTGGAAACGCAATAGTCGCTTTAAAGGTGTTATTGCTGCCATTTCCAAGATATACAATCGTACAGATTCAGAAAATACCAAGGACCGGCTCAAACGGTATATAAGCACCAAACCATGTCCGGCCTGTGAAGGTGAAAGGCTCAAACCGGCCAGTCTGTCTGTTTTCATAGAAGGGCTCAATATAATCCAGACAACTCATATGTCTATTGAGGATTGTCTCCACTTCTTTGAAAAACTGGAACTTCACCTGAACCAGCGGGAATTTACCATAGCCCGCCTGATATTGAAGGAAATTAAATCCAGGCTGGGTTTTTTGGTTGATGTGGGTCTGGATTATCTTACTTTGAGTCGTTCAGCATCCACTCTTTCGGGAGGGGAAGCCCAACGTATCCGTCTTGCCACCCAGATAGGCTCCAGCCTCATGGGAGTACTGTACATTCTGGATGAACCGAGTATTGGTTTGCACCAGCGGGATAATCTCCGGCTAATCAACACCCTCAAACACTTACGTGATATTGGTAATACCGTGATTGTTGTGGAGCATGATGAAGAAACAATAATGAGTGCTGACCATGTTGTGGATATGGGGCCGGGTGCAGGTATTCATGGGGGCGATTTGGTAGCAGAGGGAACTCCTGTGGAAATTATGCAAAATCCTGATTCCCTCACGGGAAAGTATCTTGAGAGGAAATTGGAGATTCCGGTTCCATCTCAGAGACGTACTCCTGAAGGCTTCATAAAACTGATAGGAGCTGGTGAAAACAATCTCAAGGAAATTGATGTGGAATTCCCTCTCTCAGTAATGATATGTGTGACCGGCGTTTCAGGGTCTGGTAAAAGTACACTTATCAATGAAACCCTGAATAAAGTGTTAGCCCGCAAACTCAATCGTGCCAGGGAAAGAACCGGAAAATATTCCGCTATCGAGGGTCTTGAAAATGTTGACAAGGTAATTACAATAGACCAGTCTCCCATTGGCAGGACTCCCAGGTCCAATCCAGCTACCTATACCAATCTCTTCACACCCATACGTGAATTATTTGCCCAGACAAAACTTTCCAAATCCCGGGGTTATAAACCGGGTCGTTTCAGTTTCAATGTACGTGGAGGCCGTTGTGAAACCTGTGGCGGGGAGGGAATAATCACTATTGAAATGCACTTTTTGCCCGATGTTTATGTGCCCTGTGAGGTTTGTCATGGCAAACGGTACAACAGGGAAACTCTTGAGGTAACTTACAAGGATAAAAGCATAGCCGATGTACTGGATATGACAGTGGAAGAAGCTCTTGGTTTTTTTGAGAATGTTCCTAAAATAAAACGTAAACTACAGACGCTTTTTGATGTAGGTCTAGGTTACATCAAACTTGGCCAGTCTTCCACAACACTTTCAGGAGGGGAAGCCCAGCGTGTCAAACTCGCTACAGAACTGAGTAAACGCTCTACCGGCCAAACGGTCTATATTCTTGATGAACCAACCACTGGCCTGCATTTTGATGATGTCAGGAAGTTACTTGAAGTGCTCCAGCGTCTTGTTGAGGCCGGAAATACAGTAATTGTCATAGAACACAATCTGGATGTTATTAAGGTTGCGGATTGGATTATTGACCTTGGTCCCGAAGGCGGGGAAGGCGGAGGACGTGTTGTTGCAGAAGGGATTCCTGAAAATGTGGCAATGGTCGAAGGTTCCTATACTGGTGAATTTTTGAAAAATATTCTCTCCTGAAAATTCAGCCATAAGGTTTATTTTCTTTCAGGAGAAAAATTTACATAACCAAAATACTGGTTACCGGATTTACAGGGGGTTATGTATGGCTAGAAAAATCCGTTGCAAGAATATCAAGAATGACCTTGAATATCTGGGAGACATTATGTCACATCAGGAAGGCAGGGAACCTACTCCTGATGTGGCCAGGTTTAAAACTCAGGTAGAATATAAGAAAACACTGTGCAAAATACTAAGGGATGAAAAAGAGAAGGAAGAGCTTGATCGCTGAGTCCTTCATATATCATATTTTTCAAAACAGGGAAGGCAGTAATAGTTGCCGTTCATAACTCTTGCCCGGCTTTCCATCATTCCTTCGCCGCATTCGCTGCAGATGAGAGTCTGGAAGATAACTGCCTTTTCTGGCGGTTTTATTTCGATTTCCTCAATTTTGAACAGATCTTCAAGAGGCATGTTGAGAACGTTATGGGATTTTTCTTCATGTTTTTGCTTGAACCGTTTCTTTTCCTCTTCTGTAGCACTGCCTGCCCTGATCTTTGGAAACAGGTTTTGCTGTTCTTCATCATTTTTCATCCCATCAGGTTTCACCACAAGCCGCAGAGCTTTATCATTTCCCCGATTGAAGAAAGTGTATACATGTTTGCCAAAATCACGGTATATCAGATTACCTTTACCAAAGGTACATCCATTAACAACCTGTATGGCATCCACAGAGCATGACTTGTTTTCAACTATGCACACAAGTTCTTCGTCTTGTGCCCTTATGTTTTTGAAATGTTCCTCTGCTGCTTTTGCGGCCCTGAATCCCAGGGATAAGCCGGGACACAGATGGCCGTGAAATTCGATTGCGTCTTCTATATCCATTAAATTCCTCACAGGTATTGTTTTCTTAATTTATCAACTGTAATTTCAACTTGTTTAACAGCGGTACCGGTATATTGGTAAGGATCAACAAGTTTCTCGACATCCTTTTCATTAAGATAGCCGGATACTTCCTTGTTTGCAAGTAGGGTTTCACGCAGGTGTTTTCCGCTCTCATGGGCCTGCATGGCAGCTGTACGTACGATCTCATGGGCTTTTTGCCTGCCGACACCTCTTTTTGCAAGTTCTATCATGACAGCTTCGCCCATATTAAGTCCTTTGAGCAATTCGAGATTACGCTTGATGTTTTCCGGGTAGAAGCGCAGGTTATCGGTCACACGAATACCGAGTCTCAGGATGTGGTCGGTCAGCACACACGTTTCAGGGAAAACAACTCTTTCACATGAGGAGTTTGTAAGGTCCCTCTCGTCCCATAATGTATTATTCATAAGTTCAGGCTCAACCATGGAGCGTACAATTCTTGCAAGCCCGCATATCTGTTCGGATTTGATGGGGTTACGTTTATGGGGCATTGTAGAGGAGCCTACCTGTTTTTTGCCGAAACTTTCTTCTACTTCGGCAAGTTCACTTCTCTGCAGTGTTCGCAATTCAATACCAATTTTATCCAGTGTTGTTACGACATTTGCCATCCACATGACAAATTCCGCATGACGGTCCCTCTGGATAATCTGGTTGGAGACATCCACACCCGTGATCCCAAGATATTCCATCGCTTTTTTCTGGATTTCAATACCCTTTTCACCAAAAGCAGCCTGGGTGCCGACAGCCCCGGTCATCTGGCCTACTTCTACCCTGGGCCTGAGCTGTTCAAGTCTCTCGATATGCCTGCCAACCTCGGCTGCCCAGATTGCAAAACGCAGGCCGTAGGTTGTTGGCACGCCGATCTGTCCGTGGGTTCTGCCCGCACATACAGTTTCTTTGTGTTGCTCAGCTTGACGCAGGAGTACTTCCAGTAGTTGCCTGATTTTTGGTTCCATTACTTCAATGGCGTCTTTCATCTGGAGGCCGGTAGCTGTATCAAGCATATCGTTTGATGTTGCACCGAAATGGACCCATTTACTGGCATCCTCACCACACTTTTCGGAGATGGCAAGCACAACTGCCATCATGTCATGGTGGATTTCATCTTCGATTTCTTTGACCCTTTTGAGTTCCACATTTTCAATGCTTTGTTCTATTATATTGGCAGCATCTTCAGGGATTAACCCCACATAAGCTTCTGCTTTTGCAAGGGCTGCCTCTGCTTTCATGATACATGCTAAGCGGTTCTCCTCACTCCAGACATGTTTCATTTCCTCGGTTCCGTATCGGTATTCTATGGGATGGATGGCCATTGATTTTCTCCTTTTGTGAATTGGATCAGTGCATTAATTACAATGGCATACAGATTGTTTTTAATTATAATTATGTTTGGGTTTGTAACATTAATTCTTGGACATTGATCTTGACAATATATTTTTATTTACCGGGAGTATCCTGCTGTGGAATTGTGAAAGTAAACGTGCTACCTTTTCCTTCTTCACTTTCGACCCACACGTTTCCTCCATGCATTTTCACGTAATTTCTTACAAGAGCCAAACCCAGTCCTGTACCTTCATATCTTCTGTTTTTTGCAGAATCAATTTGCTTGAATGGTTCAAAGATCATTTCTTTTTTATCTTCAGGTATTCCGATTCCATTATCTGCAACCGAAAATACAGTTTCACCATCATGTGACTGTGCAATCATTTGTATTTTTCCGTTTTTTGGTGTAAACTTGACTGCATTGTTGAGGAGATTATAGATTATTTGTTTGAACATTATTATGTCCGCATATAGAAAACGGTTGGCTTTTTCATAATCAATATCTACTTCTATGTCTTTTTGGAAAGCGAGAGGTTTTATCAGAATATTGACATCATGAAGTGTTTCTTGAATTTCAAGGAATTCAGGTTCAACCTTCTTTTTTCCAGACTCAATTTTTGAAATATCAAGTATATCATTGATAAGATGCAGTAGATTCTCGCCACTATTGAGGATATTTGAAATATATTTCTTCTGGACAGCTGTAAGCTCATTACCATATAATTCAATAAGCATTTGGGAAAAGCCAATTATGGAATTTAAAGGAGTTCTTAACTCATGGCTCATAGTAGCCATGAACTCTGACTTAGTACGATCGGCCTCTTCAGCTTTTACTTTGGCCTGTAGGAGTATATTTTCAGTATTTTTTCTTTCAGTAATGTCTCTGGCAGACCCTAGTGCTGCGTTCTGGCCCTTATATTGAATGGTACTAATTATAATTTCCACAGATCTTGTATTACCCTTCTGAGTAATGATTCGAGTTTCAAATTTGGAGGGTGCTTTATCGTTATTTAGCCTTTTAAGCATGATTTCCCGTATTTTTTCTTTTTCTTCGGGATGTATCAGGTCCAGGACTTTCATATTGTAGATATCATTTTTCGTGTAACCTGTTACTTCACATATCCTGTCATTTACAAAAATGAACCCATTTTCCTTGTAAATATAGATCATTTCATGGGTATTATCTACAATTGCACGATATTTTTCTTCACTTTCCCTCAGTATTTTTTCGTTTCGTTTAGATTCAGTAATATCATTTAACTGAATGAGGTTGCCAAAAGGTTCTTCTTTTTTATCGGTCAATGGAGTTGCCTGGATATTGTATGTACTTTTTGTCCCATTTATCCAGATCTCCTTCTCATAATATGCATTCTCATTTAAACCATCTTTTTTTTTAACATTAGCTACGTCTGGAAGTATCTCTTTGATGTTTTTACCAATAATTTCATCAGATGTGGTTCCAAAAATATCCAATGCTGCATTGTTAATATCAGCTATACGATCTTTGTTGTCTATTACTATAATCCCCTCGTTCATTCTTTCCATTAAACGTTCACGGGCAAGGGGGACCATGTCAAGAAATTTAAATTGATGAAAGTTTATTGATAGTACAAATCCCGTCAGAGTAAAGCCAAGGATTGTAATGTCCTGTCCGGGAAATGGTCCGGTATTTAAAAGATATAAGATATTCCCAATCCAGGGAAATGCTAGAGCAATAATTAGTAATTCTGTCTGGTGGCGATATATTCTTCGCGAGGATTTTCCTGAGTATATTAATGCTACAGTAGCAGCTAGCAGTATCAGGTAGTTGTATGCTATCATTACCCAGAATATGGGTCCATGTCCGTAGATAATTGTATTAATAGCAGGCTCCGAGGCGGGCGTGAAGCTTGTC
>JBMCCK010000028.1:0-8067 GCA_048619255.1 Methanohalophilus sp.
TCAGAAATTCCCGAGCTCAATAAGCAGGCAGAAGGCCTGGATGAGGAACTACGTCGCCTGGACGGAAGGATAAGGGATATCGACGGGCAGATCAACGCTCTTGAACTCGACAAAAAATATGCAACCGAGAAAATGGAACAAAACCGGGAACAAATCGCCCAGATGGATGAGAAAAAGGGCACACTAAAAGAGCGTATAGAAGAACTCAAGAATAAGATCACGTCCCTGGAAAGCGAACTGGAAGAAAAGAAACAACGTGAAGAAGAACTCACAGGTGAACTTCGACAGCTTCAGGGAGAAAGAGAGAATAAGGAAATGGCCTACTCAACCCAGCGTGATGAAGTTGATAGGATCACGAGCCGCTATGAGAAGGCAGAGAACCAGAAAATGGCACTTGAGGCCACACTGGATGCCGTGAAGGAACAAATTGGACAGCTCCGCGAAGAGATCACACGTCGTGGCCTTGAAGAGACTGATGAAGTGCCAGGTTACGAAACCGTGCGTACAAGGATAACTTCGATTGAAAAGGCTATGGAAGCCCTGGAACCTGTGAATATGCGGGCTATAGATGAATATGAGGAAGTGGAACAGAGAATTGTTGATCTCAAAAGCCGCAGGGCAATCCTGTTCAATGAAAGAGAGCAGATCTTGGACCGTATCGACCAGTATGATAACCTTAAAAAAGAGACATTCATGGAGACCTACAATGGCATCAATGATGCCTTCAAAGAAATCTTCAATGAGCTTTCCGATGGTGTCGGGGAACTTGTACTGGACAATGAGGAAGACCCTTTCTCCGGAGGTATGACCCTCAAAGCCCAGCCCCGGGACAAAACCTTGCAACGACTGGAAGCGATGTCTGGAGGAGAAAAGAGTCTCACAGCACTTGCATTTTTATTTGCTATCCAGCAATATCGTCCCGCACCTTTCTATGCTTTTGATGAGATCGACATGTTCCTTGACGGAGCAAATGCTGAAAGAGTTGCCAGACGTGTTAAAAAGGCGGCAAGCAATGCCCAGTTCATAGTTGTCTCTTTGAGAAAACCGATGATAGAAGCTGCCGAGCGCACAATCGGTGTAACAATGCAGCAGGATAACATCACAAGTATTACGGGTGTGAAAATACGGTGAACAGTATATCTATCGAAAACGATGAAATCCCGTTGCTGGAAAACATGGGACAGGGCATTGATCCTGAATTCTTGAAAACGTTGAAGGAGTTGGGTGTTGACGAAGAAGAGCTGGAATTATCAGATGATGTGCTCTGTGAACCTGTAGAAATCCTCGTAAACCTTGCAAAAAGTGAAAGTATCAATCCCTGGGATATTGATATTGTGGAGATTACGGATAAATTCCTGGAAAAAATAGAAGAAATGAAGATAATGGATCTGAGGATCTCAGGGAGAACACTGCTTTATGCTTCCATTCTCCTCAGGATGAAATCCACAGGCATCATACAGGAAGAAGATGAAGAACCCGATGAAGAAGAGCCTTATGATGATCTCGAATTCCAGAATGAAGAAGACTACCCCGTACCCAAATTGCCCATTCGTCGCGCTGCTACAAGACCTGTTACCCTGCAGGAACTTATAAACGAATTGAAGAAGGCAGAAAATGTTGAATCCAGAAGGACCCAGAGGCGACAAAAACGTGTCCTCCACATGGAAGAGGAGTCTACAACTGAAGATGTGCTTGGTATTGCTCATGAGGAAGACATAAAGGGGCGTGTCGAAGACCTTGAAAAAATAATTGAAGAGATTCTGCACGGGAAGGAAAAGGTCAGTTTTACTGAGATTGTAGATCCTATACCCTCCCGTTCAGAAAGGGTAATGACTTACCTTTCCCTCCTTTTCATGGCTTCCCAGAGGAAAATCTGTTTGAGACAGGATGAACTCTTCGGAGAATTGTATATATACTCTTATGGAAATAAAGTGCAGCCTGTTTGAAAGGGGTTGGTTTGAAAAATGTCCGACAGGGAAATTGTTGAAGCTGCACTTTTTGCAGCAGGCAGTGCAGTTGAGATACAAAAGCTGCAAAAGATACTAGACAAAGATAAAAAACAGGTCACAAAAATTGTAGAAAACCTCATCTGGGAATATGAAGAAAGGGGAGCAGGTCTGGAGATCGTTGATCTGGGTGAAAGATATGTCATGCAGGTCAGATCAAAGTATTCTGATATTATCCGTCCTTTTGCACCCCGGGAACTGAATTCTCCCATGCTGCGCACCCTTTCCATGATAGCCTATCATCAGCCTGTAGTACAATCGGATATTGTAGATATGCGCGGCAACAAGGCATATGATCATATCAGGGAATTGCAAAATCGGGGATTTATTGAAAGCACTCCACAAGGCAGGACAAAACTACTCTCCACAACCCCTCTTTTTGCAGATTATTTTGGTCTTGAGGAAAATAAACCCGAACTTATCCGCAACAAGATGATAGAACTTTCAAAACAACAAAGTGGCAAAGAGGGACTTGACCGCTGGCTTGGACGCAGGTTTGTCGGATTCACCCCCATGTATGAATCCTTGGCACAGATGTGTGGAATCAAAGATTACCGCATGGTAGATGCTTATAATCCCACCGAGGAAGAACTCCAAACACTTGATACGGTTTACAAAATGATTATTTCCAGGGGATACAAGGAAATGGTGGAAAAACATTATTCAGGAGAGATAATCGAAGCCGGATCCACTACATTTGACGATCTTGCAGAAGTCATTAATATATTGGGAAGTGAGGGAGATCCTGCCAGGGTAAATGAAACTCTGGAAATGCTCGAGGAACTTAAGAATGAATACCGATCAAGAGCCATGACCATAAGTGCCAGGGTCACCCCGGAAACCGAGATGGTGACACGCATTGTGAAAGACCTGCATATCGGTGTTTCAAAAGATGGAATACTGATTGCCCCGGATTACCAAACAAACACTGCAGGAGAGGAAATTGGCAGGGAAGCGGATATCCTTGTCCCAACCCACCGTAATCTGGAAGGCGGCCTTATAGAGAGAGTCAAAAGCAAGTATGATGCTGTTATCAAGGGTCTGCGGAAGGCAGAAGAAGGTAAAGCTATTTAAATAGGTATTTAAATTAAGAAACAATAAGAATATATAAACTATCTGGAATTATTTGCTTCAATTTCCAAGGACCTGAGAATATGACAGATTATAACATTAAAATAGAAAATGTGGTAGCTTCCACCAAACTTGCCGAGGAATTCGACCTTACAAAGATCGAAGCTGAATTTGAAGGAGCAGAATATAATAAGCAGAAATTCCCCGGTCTTGTATACCGCGTATCAAACCCAAAAGCGGCATTTCTTGTTTTCACTTCCGGAAAAGTGGTCTGTACAGGTGCCAAAAACGTAGATGATGTACACACGGTAATTGCGGATATGGCCAAAAAACTCAATGGCATTGGCATAGATACCCTCGAAAAACCGGATATCACTGTACAGAACATTGTCGCCTCGGCTGACCTAAAAGCTGTGCTCAACCTTAATGCAATCGCAATAGGACTTGGTCTTGAGAATATTGAATATGAACCTGAACAGTTCCCTGGACTCGTTTACAGGATCGATGAACCAAAAGTTGTCGTATTGATCTTCAGTTCCGGAAAACTGGTAGTTACCGGTGGCAAATCCCCAGAAAACTGCGAAGAAGGAGTAGAAGTAGTAAGACAACAGCTGGACAATATGGGCCTCCTTTAAAGGGAATAACGTGACTGAAGATTACAGGGAAGATGTTTGCATCCTCATACCCACATTGAATGAGGGTGCCACCATCGGCCAGCTTATTGAAGATTTCAATACCGAAGGTTTCGGGAATATTTTTGTTATTGATGGCAATAGCTCTGATGATACACAAGAAATTGCCAAAAAAAAAGGTGCAAGAGTTGTTGCCCAGACCGGTAAAGGAAAAGGCCAGGCTGTCCAGGACGCTCTTGCGATGATAGATGACCCTTATGTCATTATGATCGATGGGGATGGAACCTATCTTGCAAAAGACGTTCATGCAATGCTTAAGCCACTGGAAACAGGAAGGGCAGACCATGTTATTGGCAACCGGTTTGCAGATTTTGATCCGGCGGCTTTTACAAAACTCAACCTGATCGGCAACAAGATACTCTACAGATTTTTTAGTGTCATTTACAGGAAAAATCTAGTGGATATCCTGTCTGGCTACAGGGGATTCACAAAACAGGCAATCCGGGAACTGGAACTCCATGAAGCGGGCTTTGAGATAGAATCAGAGATTGCTGTTGACAGCATGAAAAAAGAGCACCGTGTAGAAGTTGTTCCAATCACCTACATGCCTCGTCCTGATGAAGGAGATACAAAACTCAACCCCCTGACGGATGGTTTTGGGATTGGCAGCACGATCTATAAAATGGCCAAATTTCACAACCCGATGTTCTATTTCGGGATAATCGGTGCCATACTTACTCTTTGTGGCATATTACTGGGAATCTATGTCGTAAGCGAATGGATGATAGGTACTACCCATATACCAATGACCATCCTGACAGCATTGCTGATTATTTCGGGAATCCAGATGTTCATATTCGGAGTGTTAAGTGATCTCGTGGTATCCCTCCACAGGGAAACAATGCGCACCCTTCGCCGCCAGCAAAGATGAGTTTGCCCGAGGGAACCTATAAACAACTTCACTTTACTTTTGAGAAATCATATTTTGTTACTTATATATAACATCCCCGTCATGTGTATCCAGGCAAAAGCGTCATCAATATACTATCTACTAATTATACATGTGCGCCCAATCAGGATATGTTCCAAAATCAAAATCACTTTATATCAACACAACTTGATTTTTTAATAAGGTTTAAATAAAATATGTACCCATCTCCCATCATTACAACGAGGTAAAAACATGTCAATCGTAACAGACGCCAAGAACGGAATTATTACCGAAGAGATGAAGAGGGTTGCAGAAATAGAGGGTGTGGAACCTGAATTTGTGCGCCGCGGAATTGCAGCCGGCAGAATTGTTATACCTGTTACCCCCTACAGGAACATCAGAGTGTGTGGTATTGGAGAAGGGCTTACTACAAAAGTGAACGCTTCCATCGGAGCATCTTCCGATATCGTCGATGAAGATCTTGAAATAGAAAAAGCAAAGGCAGCACAGGCAGCCGGCGCAGACACCCTTATGGAACTGGGCACAGGAGGGGACTTCCTCGGAATCAGGAAAAAGGTCTGTGACGCAATCGATCTGTCCGTAGGTTCAGTCCCTCTTTACCAGGCTTTCATCACAGCAGCCAAGAGAGATGGTTCCATCGTCCACATGACAGAAGACGACCTGTGGAACGCAACAGAGGAACAGGCAAAACTCGGTACAAACTTCATGGCAATTCACACCGGTATCAACAACATCGTACTGGACAGGCTTAAAGCCCATGGCCGCTATGGCGGACTTTGTTCCCGTGGCGGCGCCTTCATGAGTTCCTGGATGCTCCATAATGAAGCCGAAAACCCCCTTTACAAGGACTTCGATTATCTCTGTGAAATCCTCAAAGAACACGAAGTAACCCTTTCAACAGGCAACGGAATGCGTGCCGGTGCTATCCACGATGCAACCGACCGTGCACAGATCCAGGAACTGATCATCAACTCCGAATGTGCCCAGAGGGCCCACGACGAATATGATCTCCAGGTTATTGTAGAAGGTCCTGGCCATGTTCCACTGGACGAGGTGGATATGAACGTCAAACTCATGAAGTCCATGAGTGACCACAAGCCATTCTATATGCTTGGCCCACTTATCACCGATGTAGCCCCGGGACGTGACCACATCGTCACCGCAATCGGTGCATCCCAGTCCGCAGCAGCCGGCTGTGACTTCCTGTGCTATGTAACCCCTGCAGAACATCTTGCCCTGCCAAACAAGGAAGATGTTATAGAAGGTGTCAAGACATCAAAGATCGCAGCCCACGTAGGTGATATGGTCAAACTCAACAAGCGCGATCAGGACCTGGCAATGGCAAGGGCACGCCGTGACCTTGACTGGGAGAAAATGTACAGTCTGGCGCTCGATCCGGAACTTGCACGTGATGTCAGGAATAGTCGTGCACCGGAAGACACAGATGCATGTACCATGTGCGGAAACTTCTGTGCCCTGAAGATCGTAAACCAGAACTACGATCTGGCAAAGTAATATCTCCGGATATTACTTTATCCACTCTCCTTTCCATTTTCTTTTTTGATTCCGGCTATTCTTTCATTCTCATTTTAATCTCTGCCATCTATTTTAATAATATCTTTAAATATAATAGATCCTTATGTCGGTAAAGGAATTCCTGAAATCGAGCCAGAATACAAATCCATGATGAACCAGCGATATATCTATGAAAAGAGGCATCCACCTTCATTTCAGTAAAGAACATCAGTGAGTATGCGACTGAACATTGAAGATTCAAGTACCCGAAACTATCTTTCACTTAAACCCAGCGAAATAATTATAAACTGATCATTCAAATCTCAAAACGAAGTTAAAATGGAGTTGCAAAATGAAAAAAGCCATTATCGAGACAGACAAGGGAGACATTGTCCTTGAATTATTTGAAAACGATGCCCCACGCACAGTTGCCAATTTTGAAAAACTTATCAAGCAGGGATTCTATAACGGCCTGAACTTTCACAGAGTTATTCCTGATTTTGTGATACAGGGAGGATGCCCCAAGGGCGATGGAACAGGCGGGCCGGGTTACACGATCAAATGCGAGATCAATCCACGCAAGCATACAAAGGGTGCCCTGTCAATGGCCCACGCAGGTAAGGATACGGGGGGAAGCCAGTTCTTCATAACACATTCCCCCCAATCCCACCTGGATGGTATGCACACGGTTTTTGGAAAGGTCATCGAGGGAATGGATGTCGTATATAATATCAAGCCAGGCGATGTAATGAACCGCCTGCGTGTAGTAGAAGAGTGAAAACAATAGGTGGAATGGTGGTGGAATGGATTTTATATTCAAAATCGGCAAATCTGTCGGGTTTTTCTTTTGCAAAGTGAAAAAACTGATTCTGCTGGCAATATTGATTCTGGTCCTCCTGTACATAATCAAGATAGCCTGGCTTCCTGAATTGGGTGGTATCTGAATAGATACCCCTTATTTATATATCAGTATTACTAATATACCTGGTATAGAATTTATATCTAGGAGGTCGTACCTTAGCAGATCCGCAACCCATAAGAATAAGTGTCCTGTACAGCGGGGAATTCGGGAAAAAGGTGCTGGGCAATCTCATAAATTCGAATCAGTTCTGCACATCCTGCGGGGAAGCCTGCGATCACTGTCGACAGGGACGCAAATCCTATGCCGGATACATTACAGAAATCCATGAACTGCCTGCAGATCTGCCAGAATTTGTGGAAGAGCCGGAAGAATACCTACCTGCTGACCTGAAAACCTGTGACCTGCTCCTTGCAATGGATTTGCATCCGGACTTATTTGCCGCCCTGCCAACAGTTGTGAAAAAAGCACATGCAAAAGGCGTGATTGCACCTGTTGAAGATCCCAAACTTGCCCCCGCAGGTCTTGTACGGCAGGTTGCAGAAAAGCTTCACAAAGAGGAAGTAGAATATGCTTTCCCCAAGCCTTTCTGCAGCCTTGAGAAAACAGGCCAACCTGTTATTGATAGATTCGTTGAAATGGGATTTGGAAAACCCAAAGTCGACATAATACTTGACAATGGGGAAATTACAACTGCCCGTGTACTAAGAGATGCTCCCTGTGGATGCACATGGTTTGTTGCCCGTAAACTTGTCTATACTGAAGCTGCAGATTTTAAGGAAACGGTTTCCTCTGCCCATCATGCCTATCCCTGTACTGCAAGTATGGATAATGATCCTGAAATCGGGGACACTATATTGCACAAAGCAGGTTATATTGTCCGGGAAAGTGTGGACTCTGCTCTGGATAGCGCGCAAAAGGAGAATACAAATGTCAAATAACAGGAAAATAGCAGTAGTTCGCTGCGCTATTGTTGCAGAAGCCTGCCCGGGAATAGGATGTTTCAAGGCATTCAATGAAAAAACAGTTGCT
>JBMCCK010000029.1:0-8037 GCA_048619255.1 Methanohalophilus sp.
ATTGCGCAGGATGGATTGCAATACTACCCCTGATATGGAAAGAGCGATACCCGCAACTATTGCAGCAATAGCACGGGGTATTCTCAGGTTCCAGATAACTGATTTGGAATGTGTTAATTCAGTTGGCATTCCAAGTATCGTGCGGGTTATGTCAAAGATTGTAAGGTCGGCATTCCCTACTGAAAGGGAATACAGGAATATACCTCCGGTCAACAATATTGCAATGAGGATAAAAGAGATCTTCCTGCCAATGTAACTGCGGTATTCTTCAGGAAGTGTCCCGCTTTCATCTTCATATTTTTGGCTGTAATATTCCATGTTAAGTCCTTTGGATCATTCGAAAGAGATCTGCCCAAACCCATGGCCGAAATTGTCGGTCATAGTCTCGTAGATATCCTCATTTTCAGGCGATTCAGCATAGAGGAATGAATATATCTCATTTGCTTTTTCCTGTGGATTTGTATCCTCGAATCTTGACGGATAAACAACTTTTCCCACATACCATGCATCTGCAAGTACATTTCCATGGTTTGTGCTGTACCAGTTGTATGGCATTACTCCATAAAGTTTCCCATCCTTTGCCGCATCCAGCTCATGATAATCCCCTCCAGGAGCAAATGATTCAATTCCATATTTTTCATTGGTATGGGTGTTACCATTCTCTGAAAAATCATAGGTTCCCAAATCTATGAAAATATAATCGATACCCGGATTTGAATCCCACTGGAAAAGTGCATCATCCCCAATCTGATAACCTTCCCAGTCTCCTGTCTTTGAAACACCGGAACCTACATTGTTTACATTGACATATTCAAAGGGTGGATAATCCGGCTGGGTGGAAAGGATACCGTGTGAGCCGCGGTGACTTACTCCCGCTATATAAGCGTTGACAGTCTCCTCGTCCTTAGTTCTCTCATTGAGTTCTGCAATTTCTTCTTCAAAGAAATCTATTACTTCGTTGGCTCTTTGTTCCCTGTCCATTACCTTGCCCATAATATGGAGGGATTTCTTCATCTTTTCATCGCCGGTGTTTCCATCGTTCAGACCTACTACTGGTATTCCTACATCAGAGGACAATTTATCTGCATCTTCGGCATTGGAATAACTATAGAATATGACATCCGGTGTCGGATTGAGGGTTAGAATGGATTCTGCATCATATTTACCCCTGAAAGCACCTATAAAGGGATATTTTTCAGAATCTCCGAATTGAGGGTTTGCTATCCTGTATGGCCTCTCCGGGGTCTCAATAGATTCTTCCCATTGTTCTATGTCTTCCACTCCAACTATTGTGTTCTGTTCACCCAGATAGGATAGATAGCGTAGTGTACCAGCTCCTATGCAAATAGTATGTTCAATCTCATCGGGGACTGTCACCTCCCTGCCATAAGAATCGGTTACAGTAATTGTTTTTTCATTGGTAGATGTATCAGTCTTTTCACTTTGAGTTTCAGAAGAATCCATACATCCACTTGCAGAAAGACATATTCCAAAGATTAGTAAGACACATAATACTGTCATTTTGTTCACACAATCACCTTAGTCACATATATAGCAGAAATAAATGTAAGTATGTTACATTTAGTGTTATTTTTGTTGATTTCGTATTATTTAATTCTATAAATATCTATTGAGTATGAAAAAAAGTTATTTTTTTAAACACTGTTAGCACTCAACATATACATAAATTGTGGGATTGTGTAACATCCGCCCACAACCGTTAAATAACATCGTCACTTTATATATTTATAGATCCAGCTACAAGTGGAGGGCATAGTATGTCACAACAGGTCTTTGAGTTTTCAGAGCAGCAGAAGAAAGAATTAACCGATATCTTTGGCAGTAGGGTCAACTTAAGTCGCAGGGAACGTCATTTCTATAATCATGATGTAGGATCTTTGCCTTCCATGGCAAAGAAACTCCTTGGAAAAGCGGAACCTGCTGCTATTGTTAAACTCAAGGACGAGGATGATGTTGTCAATTTGATGGATTTTGCTTCTCGTTACTCAGTACCTGTGGTTCCCAGGGCTGGAGCAACATCGGGCTATGGGGGTGTGATTCCTACAAAGGGAGGAATCATTGCTGATGTCGGCCGGTTAAACCATATATATGATATTGACAGGGAGAATCTGACAGCAACGGTCGGAGCGGGAATCGTATGGGAAAAACTGGAGTCCAAACTGAATCATGTTGATCTTTCCGTCTGTGCCCTTCCTTCAAGTGCACCGGCAGCAACAGTTGGGGGGTGGCTTGGGCAGAACGGTCTGGGTTACGGAAGTTACGAGTACGGTTGGTCTCAGGATACAATGCTTTCCGCACGACTGGTAACGCCCGAAGGTGAGGTTCGTGGGTTTGAAGGAGCTGACCTACAAAAGATTGCAGGCAATCTGGGTGCGCTTGGTATAATTACACAGGTCACGCTCAAGATACGACCACACAGGCAAACAAAAGCAGTTTCTGCAAGTTTTGAGACTCCTGCTGCTTTACAAAAGGCTCTGCAGTTGATTGATGAACGCAACATTGCGCTCTGGTCCATATCATTTATTAATCCGGGGTTTGCGGACATGAAAAATCGTGCTCCTCAAAAATTGCACCACGGTGAACCCATAGTACTGGAGGATACCGATTTACCTGAATCCTATATATGTAACTTCTTCTATCCGGATAACAGGGATGTAGATGGTCTTGAAAATGCCATCAAAGAAGCAGGTGGTTCTATCCTTCCTGAGCAAATTTCAAAACATGAAACCGGTGAATGGTTCAGGACAATGAAAGTCAAAAGGCTTGGACCCTCTTTTATTCCAGCAGAGGTAGTAGTGCCACAGGACAAGGTAAGTAAGGTAATCGATGAAATCAATGAAAAAATATCACTGCCTGTATTGATCGAAGGGATGGTCTCCCGGGATGGTGAAGTAGTACTTCTTTGTTTCATTCCTCATTCAGAGAGATCTTTCAAGTTCAATATGGCATTCTCCCTTGGTCTTAGCATCATCAGGATCGCTGAAGATAACGGAGGCAGGATGTATGCTTCTGGTCTCTACTTTGCTGATCAGGCTGAGAAAGTTTACGGTGAAAGGCTCAAGCAATTGATGGATATCAAAAAGCAGCTTGACCCATCTGATATAATGAATCCCGAAACATTTACGGGAAGGGGATTATTCACTTCCGCGCTTTCCATGGCAGGTAAAATGGAACCTCTGATGCGCCTTGTGGGTAACATTTCGGGAGTAGATAGGACTGACTTCAAAGATCAGAAAAATATTCCCGGTGACATAATTTCTCATGCATATACATGTGCCCAGTGCGGTTATTGTGTAAACGAATGTGATCAGTATTACGGACGTGGGTGGGAATCCCAATCCCCCCGGGGTAAGTGGTTCTTTATCAAAGAATACCTGGCTGGAAGGGATGAGATTAATCAGGAACAGACGGATACTTTTCTTGCATGTACTACATGTGAATTATGTGATGTGCGGTGCCAGCTGGATCTTCCCATTGAGAATTCATGGTTGCGCCTGAGGGAAAATCTTGTTCAGCAGCGTGGTAAGATGACTTTCCCACCATTTGAGATTATGGCTCAGAGTCTGAACAAGGAACGTAATATCTGGGCGGAATACCGTCAGGGAAGGGACGAGTGGGTTCCTGAGGACCTCAAACCCAAAATCAAGGAAAAGGCCGATTATGCCTATTTTGCAGGTTGTACGGCTTCTTTTGTGGAAAAAGATATTGCAGAAGCATCTGCTCGAATGCTTTCAGATGCCGGAATTGATTTTACGATTCTGGGTAAGGAAGAATCCTGCTGTGGTATTCCTATGCTTGCAGCCGGAAAGTGGGATGTTTTTGAAAAAATTATGAAAATGAATGTGGGCAACATGAAGAAAAAAGGTGTCAAAACCGTAATTACTTCCTGTCCTGCATGCTGGTTTGTGTGGCATACTTATTACCGCCAGTGGGCCGAAAAATTGGGAATTGATTATGATTTCGAGGTCAAGCATTATTCCGAAGTACTTGCTGAAAGGATAGATGTACTTAGACCCAAACTCAAGGTTCCACTTGAAAAGACCGTTACCATCCATGATGCCTGCCATATGGGGCGTGCCGGAGGTATCTATGAGCCTCCCAGAAAGCTTGCAAAAGCTATTCCCGGTGTTGAATTCCGTGAAATGGAGCACAACAGGGAAAACGGACACTGTTGTGGTTCAGTATTAACGCTGGTGGCCGAGCCGGATGTTGCCAATGTAATCGGTGGTTTGCGGCTGAAAGAAGCCGAAGCCGTGGGTGCCGATGTTATGCTTGCTGCCTGTCCATGCTGTCAGGTGCAGCTGCGTGTGTCTGCACAGAAAAGCAATATCCCTGTGGATGTGCAGGATCTGGGTGCAACCGTGGCTCGTAGTATGGGATATGATATCCCCGATACCACAAATGATGCTCTGGCGGGTTGGGCTGTCTTTGAACAGATGATCTATCTTATGAAACCAGAGAACATGACCAATCTGATGATGGAACTGATGCCACAGATGATGGAAGCCATGCCTTCGTATATGAGGGGAATGATGAAAACGGTCAAGTATGTACCGGGAATGGATAAACTAATGGAGCCGATGATGCCCAAAATGATGCCGATGCTCCTGCCTTCCCTGATGCCCAAGGTCATGCCGGATATGCTTGAAGCAGTTACCCGTCATGTCCAGATGCCCGACTACATGGAAGAACAGCTTCCTGACCTGATGCCAAAGGCAATGGAGAACCTGATGCCCAACATGCTTCCACAGATTGCACCGCTTTTAACACCCCGGATGATAGAATACATCAAGCAGAACTAAGATTAGATATACCCCTGTAACGGGGGTGTTACTTTTTCTATTTTCATGCTTCCATTGCGCTGTTACTTGTGTTTCCTTATATTATTTATAAAATGAACACTTGTCTTTTATAGGGGCTGAAAGTTGTTATCGGAAATTCCTGCAATACTTGAAGAACTAGATTCAGAAGATATCGATAAAGAGGTATTAAGGGCAGCTATAATCGCAGAATTCGATGCGGTCAATATCTATGAACAGATGGCTGGCCTGACAAATGATGATGATCTACGTGCAGTGCTTCTGGATATTGCCAAGGAAGAAAAACTTCATATTGCAATGTTCCAATCTGTACTTCTTGAATATGACCAGGAATATCTGGAAATAATGGCAGATTATTCCCTTGCCCGCAAATGATACTTTGCCAGATAAAATTTATATATTTGTGGCTATTCATTTTGATGTGAGAGGTGGGTAGTGGACCTTGTGATCAATTATGAATCTAAAAAATAATCATATTCTGATAGTTTCAATTGTTGTTTTTGTGATATTTGCGCTATTTCTGGCATTTGTGGATGCAGGCGCTTCCACTTCAAATACAGGGATCGATCAAAAGATAAGTGGCTATTCATTCTCTCAGCCCAATTCATCCGCTGTGGCTCCAACAGATGTTGTTTATCTTGATTTAAAAGGCGAAAATGGATTTTCTGTAATTCTTGAAGATGAGGTTGCAGATCTTCTTGAAAAGAAAGGATTTAAAGTGGAAATTATTTCAATGGAACCGGTAATTTATGACAGTACTGCACTTGCTGTTGTTGTAAATAAATCAGATATTTTCTACAATCCTTTTTACTCAACTGCAACTATGGATGTGGAATTTTTTTATTCCCACACAGGCAACATGGAATACCTGGATATGCTGATCGATGATTTTGATAAGCCGGTTGTCTTTTCTTCTATGGATGGTTATCAGCTATTGCGACATGGACAACTCACCTTAAATGATACTACAAAAGGGTTTGTAACCTATCCATATTATAAACGCCATCTTGCTGAAAATATAGCAGTTGGGGTAGTTGAAAAGGCATTCAGTGATGATCTGTGATTTGATAATGGGAGGGATTGTATGCAATTGTCCACCAGCAAGCGTGTTGAAATTGTGGATATTACTGATAAAATATCCCGTATGGTGAGGAGCAGTAATATCGATGAAGGAATGTGTACGATCAGTACTTCCCATACAACTTGCGCGATAATCGTCAATGAAAATGAGTCTGGCTTGGTTTCTGATATAATGGAATTGCTGGATAGACTGGTTCCTTCAAATGCAGGCTACTATCATGATAGGATAGATAACAATGCAGATGCCCACTTAAGAGCTGTTCTTCTGGGAAACAGTGAAACGATGCCTGTAAGAAAAGGCGATCTTGAACTTGGTACATGGCAGAGTATATTTCTTGTGGAACTGGATGGGCCGCGCAAGAGGAATGTAGATATAGCGGTATCCTCATATGATTTCAGGGGATGAATTAGCATCCCTAATACTTAACCAGTGCTAATTATGTATAGGTGGTCTATTATGGTGGATAAAGAGAATAAGAAAGAGAAAGAAACTGAAGGCAAAGATAAGAAAAAGAAAGTGGCACATGTAGAGCCGGTGCATCCGGGAGATGAACGGGTAGGAAAAAGCCGACATCTGCTGGATACCTGTGAATGATTTTTACTTTTTTCATCCCGAAGTTTCAAATAAATACAGATTCCTCATGAAAGCACCTTTATTGACCTGTTTTTGCATCCTTATTCTTTCAAGTTCTGCTTTGGAATAACCTCGCAGTTGTGCAATCCTGTATACAACTTCCAAGATATCGATCAGTTCCTCTACATCTTGAGAGTCTATATATTCATCGATTTCTTCGTGTAGTTTCTTTTCCAGCTCGGGTAAAAAAGTCTCATCATCCAATGATTTCAATGTACACTCTCTGCCGCTGCTTCTGATTATTTCAGGAATTTTATCCCTGATTACTTTATTAATTCTAGTCAAAACGCCACCCTCACTATATATATACTGTAGGGATGTTTCTATGAAGATGATTATTAGACACAGTACAGTTAGAGTGAACTATTAATAAAAAATTTCATGATGCGAGGGAAGGGATTCGAACCCTCGAACTCCTACGAGAATAGGCCCTGAACCTATCGCCTTTGGCCTGGCTGGGCAACCCTCGCACACGATTTCTGGCTATAGATAGGGCTTTTGGTTCTTAAGGGTTTTGGTCTTGGATAAACAGTAGGTCAGGGATGTTTCACCCTGACATCTAAATATAGGAGTCTGTTTTTGGAGATTGTAAGCCGGAAGTTGTTACCCCCGGCCAATGGGTTAGAATCTGTATTCTGCCCTATCAACAGAATGCATGGCCGGTATATAGCCTCTTTTGCCGGTTTTTTCCAACGAGGAGTGAATATGAGTATGGCATTAAAAAATATAAAGGATTATTAAAATGAAAAAGGAACAAACGGATGAGTTACTTCTCATCCGATAAGTTTCAATATCAGGGCTTTCTGTGCATGCAACCGGTTTTCTGCCTGTTCAAAAACCACGGAATGGGTACCGTCCATGACCTCGGCAGATATCTCTTCTCCCCTGTGGGCCGGCAGACAATGCATAACGATTACATCATTCTTTGCCACATCAAGCAAATTACTGTTAATCTGGTAATCCTTCAAATCACTCAGCCTTTTCTCCCTTTCCTCTTCGTCTCCCATGGATATCCATACATCGGTATAGAGAACATCAGCATCAGTAGAAGCCTCTATCGGATCCCTGAGTATCTCAACCTGACCACCCATTTTACGTGCCATGCTCACGATATCATCGTCCGGATCATAACCATCAGGACAGGCCACGGCAATCTCCATTCCTACCATGGTACAACCAAGTATCATTGAATTGCACACATTGTTGCCATCGCCCACCCAGGTAAGTTTTCGCCCTTCCAGTGTGCTTTTGTACTCCTTGATTGTTAACAGATCTGCTAGGATCTGGCAGGGATGTTCCTTGTCGGAGAGTGCATTGATAACAGGCACGGTAGCATGTTCTGCAAGTTCTTCCACAGTTGAGTGGCTGTTCACTCTGGCAGTAATAGCTGATACATATCTGGAAAGGACCTTTGCAGTGTCTGCAACCGTTTCACCTCTTCCTATCTGGATGTCTCTCTGGTTAAGATACAGGGAATGGCCA
>JBMCCK010000030.1:0-7920 GCA_048619255.1 Methanohalophilus sp.
CCGTTATGCATCCCTCCAATCTGCGGGATAGTCACATGGGATTCATCGATGATGAGTAAATAATCATCCGGGAAGAAATCCAGCAGTGAAGAAGGAGCCTCACCCGGTTTGCGGCCGTCAAAATGGCGGGAATAATTTTCAATACCACTGCAATACCCGAGCTCTTCTATCATTTCAATATCAAACCTGGTACGTTGCATGATACGCTGGGCTTCCAGCAATTGACCCTGTTTTTCAAATTCGGAAACTGTATCCTTCAATTCCTCTTCAATAGCTACAAGGGCACGATCAATCTGTGACTGGGGCATAACAAAATGTTTGGCGGGATAGATGACAACCTGCATATCATCTTCCACTTCACGTACAACCTTGCCGGTTAGTGGTTCAAAATAGGAAATCCTGTCGATCTCATCCCCGAACATCTCCACCCGCACTGCCACATTGTCCTGTGCCGGGAATATCTCAACAGTGTCCCCACGGGCACGGAAAGTACCCTGGGTGAATTCCACATCATTCCTTTCATACTGGATATCCACAAGTTTACCGAATATCCAGCTCCTGTCAACCTCATCTCCCGGTTTCAGGAAAAGGGACATTTCCTGCCATTCTTTAGGAGAACCCAGGTTGTAGATGCATGACACACTGGATACAACAATTACGTCCCTGCGCTCCATAAGCGACTTGGTGGCAGACAGCCTCAACCTATCTATCTCTTCATTGATGGAAGAATCCTTTTCGATATAGGTATCAGTTGTGGGAAGATAGGCCTCAGGCTGGTAATAATCGTAATAACTGACAAAATATTCCACTGCGTTGTCCGGGAAAAAGTCGCGGAATTCTGAAAACAACTGGGCTGCAAGGGTTTTGTTATGAGCAATTACAAGGGTTGGCCTCTGCACATTCTGAATGACATTTGCCATTGTGAAGGTCTTACCTGATCCGGTCACACCCAGCAGTGTCTGGTGTTTGAAACCACCATTTATACCATTAGAGAGATTTTCGATCGCCTGTGGCTGGTCACCACGAGGACTGTAGTTTGATACAAGTTCAAACTCCGGCATACTACATCCTATCTGTTGTGAAAACGTATATAATTATACCAATACTACCACCAAAAGGTAAATCAGCATCAGAATGATGGCAAGCACCATCGCTTTTTTAGAAGTGTTGCTATCTGAGCCAAAAATTATCGGCAGAGGACCGATCATAATCACTCCTCCACTATTCACATCTAAACGTGAAGAATCCCCCTCATCACCTGTTTGAACTCCATTCACAGTACCCTGTGTCTGTGATAACGGTTGTTTTTTGTGAAATGCGTGTTGTTCACTGATACCCCGTATTATCAGGAAAACACCAATTCCAATAAGGGCAATCCCTCCGTAGACAAGCATGTTCCCGATCAACGGTTACCCCTCCATAACAAAATGTAAATAACAAATATTAAGAACCCAAATAAAAGCATTGAATAAGAAACACCTTCAGAAGATCCTATCACGATGGGAATCGGACCTATTAGGATAAGCCCGCCAAATTCGGATTGGGCACCTTTTTCATATATCTCTTTTGTAATAAGACCTAAAAACAATAGAAAAAAGCCGATTGCGGCCAGCATGAAACCCTTTGTTATAGAATTTTCGGCTGAATTCATGAGAAAAGATAAGATTTCAGATCTTAAATATCATGTCCTGTGGATGTAACCCGGAGAAAAGGACTGATGAACTGAAGATTGCTCTTCCATATCGCCCACATAAAGATACTCCCGATTGGTGCGATTGCCCCGCCTCTGGAGAAGATTTTTACGGTACATGCGGGAGAGGTATGTGGACACAGTGCTCAGTTTGATTGGGCCATACACCTGCTCATACTGATGCTGTATTTCCTGTGAAGTACCCCACATACGTGGAAACTCGTATTTCAGGAACAATTCAAGTCTTTCACTTATTGTCAACGAGGTATCTGATTTTGGTTTATTCACCTGTTGAGAAGGAAAAGACCGGTTTACGCTACCACCTTGTTGTCCTTGCTGGACATGAGGTGGCTGGGACATCGATGGTGCCTGTGTGGTGGTGGGTTGCATGGGAGGTAAGGGTTGTGGCATCATCGACGGGTAGTAAACCGGTGGGTAATACATTGGATTATAGTAATGTTGTGCTGGCATGGGCGGATAATTTGGAGGAACCATCTGTGGTGGAACCTGTTGTTGCTGTGGTGGATATTGAACACCGGCATGTGAAGGTGTATTTACTTCATGACTGTTTTGTGATTGTGAAGAAAGGTTAAAAGATGAAGATTCTTCCGATGGAGGTTGCGCCTCACCAAACATGTTGATAAACTGGATCGAGCGATTTTGCCAAGTATCTCCTTCAAATTGGACTCTGGCAACCTCGTTGTCATCATCATCGAATAACTCGAGTCGAATTTTCATCCTTTAGCCTCTGCATAAGTCCATTCATCCCCTCAGATGCAATGGAGCGCAAAGCCATTCATCCCCTCAGATTTATGGTTTGCATTGTTTAGATTGATTTGTGAAGCGTTATTACAATTTCACACATCTATTATATGCAATATTTGGTATGATAAGATCATATATAAGTCTTTTGTTATATATTTGTTTTAAACTGTTTTTTACTTGTGAAAAACAATAAAATAAAACTAAACAATTTAAAAACTTATATTTCATCTTATTCACAACAAGCAAAGAGGACAATGTGATATAAATATTATCATATCTTGTCTTTTGCTCCAATGGAAATAGAGGGGTTTTGTTTTTATCTGTATAGAAGTGTGAAACGAGATATATAACAAGACAATATCCGCAAAAACACAGAAAAGAACCATAAAAACAGAGTTAAAACTACACATAACACACCCAGATAATACCTGAAAACAGGAGTGGATTTATATTCGATGATATGCATAGGGACGCATTATGTCCGATGCAACTGCAAATACTCCTATTGAAAATACCAACAACACTGTCGAAACGACAGAGGAGATGGACTCTGAGATCGAATCACTCAAAAAGGAAAATGAGGAACTGCGAGTCCAGAGTGAATCAATGAGAGCTAAGCTTCTTGAAGCCAATATGCTGGCAAACAACTATCTCGAGGAAATGGAAAAACTCAAGGAGCAACTCGAGCGTATTACATCACCCCCCCTTTTCATTGCAACTGTCATGGAAACAGAAGATGACATGGCACTTATCCGCCAGCATGGCAACAATCAGGAAGTAGTTACACAGATTCCCGCGGAGTTCAGGGATGAAATCGAACCGGGAGTACGTGTATCAATCAATGCTGCATTTTCTATTGTTTCAATAATGCGGAAGGCAACCGACATGCGCGCCCAGATAATGGAAGTAATCAACTCCCCTGATGTGGATTACGATATGATAGGCGGCCTGGGTGACGTCCTCAATGAAGTAATTGAATCCGTAGAAATGCCCCTTACCGAACCCGAACTATTCGATAAGATCGGGATTGAACCCCCCTCAGGAGTCCTTATGTATGGCGACCCTGGAACAGGAAAAACACTAATTGCCAAAGCAGTGGCATCCCGTGCACACGCAAGTTTCATACGAATGTCTGGTTCGGACCTGGTCCAGAAGTTCATCGGAGAAGGAGCAAGGCTTGTGAAAGATGTGTTCCAGATGGCCCGGGATAAATCCCCATGCATCCTGTTTATTGATGAGATCGATGCTGTGGGCGGAATGCGTACCCATGACGGCACCACAGGTTCTGCAGAAGTAAATCGTACAATGCTGCAACTGTTGTCTGAAATGGATGGATTCGAGCCACGTGGCCAGGTCAAGATCATAGCGGCCACAAACCGTATTGACCTGCTTGATCCAGCACTTCTTCGCCCGGGAAGATTTGACAGGGTGATTGAGGTACCAATACCCGATGAGAAAGCTCGCGAAGATATTCTCAGAATCCATACCCGACACATGAATCTTGCAGATGATGTGGACATGACCAAACTTGCTAAGATGGCCAACGGACTGAGTGGAGCAGACCTCAAGATCATTGTCAAGGAGGCAGGGATGTTTGTCCTGCGTCGCAGAGGCGAACAGATCACCATGAAAGATCTGACTGAGGCCTTCAACAAAGTTACAACTGAAGAAGAACAGAACACAGCAAGCGGGATGTTTGCCTAATCCCGCTTCTTGTTTTTACAAAAGCTTAATATAACATAAATTGCTTTAGAATTGTGCCCTCAAAGCATAAGCGCTCCGATAGTGTAGCACGGCCAATCATACAGGACTCTCACTCCTGTGACTCGGGTTCGAATCCCGATCGGAGCATTCAAAATTATCAGATAGTTCTATTATTAACTACTATTCTTACCTGTTCACATTTAAAAGTTAAGCCACCTTTATACATCAATCTGATGTCAGATGAAAGAATCGTATTATCGGATTGCTAATATTTAATCAGTGAACATCAAACCCATTAGATCAACAATGACAATAAGAAAAACCCAGGATTACTAAAGAATACTCCCTGAACAGCTGGTCCTCCCATCAATTACAGCAATTCATAGAATATAAGGCCAGGCTGCACGGAGTAAAAATTGCCTATATTGATCCACATTCAACAAGCAAGAATTGCAGCCGTTGCGGACCTACAGGCAATAGCCGCAGTAAATGTTTTGAATGCCCACATTGTAGACATGTTGACCACGCTGATGTCAATGCTTTCCTTTAATATTGCATTGAAGAAAAATAGCATAGGGCAATTCACTGCAGAAAGAGATGCAGTGAAAGGGAGCACTGATACCTTTGAAAGGCTCTGGCAAGGACCCCCAAAAAGACCCGCAAAGCCAACCATAAAACATCCATACAATACGCATGGGAAGTATGTCAGTTTTTATCCTAACAACTTATCAGACAAAATTAGAATATGTTTCATCGAGATCTTTGCCTGAAACCGATTCAATTATTGAAATATGATCAGAAGTATCCACATTCCCGGTGGCCAGCAACTTTCTGTTGGCGATTTGCATTCTTTCAAAGCCAACATTTTCATAAATATTTGATACGAAAACAAATGATTTACTGTAACCATAACCAATCCTTTCTGAGCTGGAAGTGTTATACTCATCAGGAATAGACCAGCCGTCAAGAGCCTGTGCAAACTGTTGTTCTTTTTTGCCATAATCCTCCTCAAGTTCGGATTTCATAGTCAGGGCTTTTTTCGGATTTGTTTGTTTTAGTATCAGGAAAGTATACAGGTTGGCGTAACCTTCATGCATCCAGAGTTGCTCAAAGTTACATGCATGGGTCCAGCTGTGGGAAAGTTCATGTATCAGCACACGATCATCTGCTGAGTGTAGAAGGGATATTGTACCATTACCATAATTGAAACCATCGTAGCCTTTGGTTTCCGCGACCGAAGATTCCCTTATTATGAGATCTGAATTTCCCGGAAAGGGGACCCCCCAGACATCCTCCAGCAAGGGAAGATATGTAGCCGTTTTGTCCAGCACCTCCTGTGCCCATTCATCATTTCCTTGCCGGTATTCAACACTGATGCTGACATTCCTGCCTTCTAGAGAAACAACTTCACTGTCAACCATGGTGTCCACTGTTTTTACACAATCTATCCGTAAAGGAAATTCCTGGAAACTTTTGTTATCAAACGTATAAACTGCACGATCGTCCAGATTTTCTTTTGCATAGTCAACATCTTCCAGGTATGCCTCATAGTTATCCGGGACAATGAGTTTCACATTTCCAGAATCAGATTGCTCCCGTATTGTGAAAGTAATATAGACGGGGTCCGCCTGGATATCGTATTCCAGTGTGAAATTGTAACTATCCCCATACCATACATTCTCATTGAATGCGAACATGTAATAATTCCCACCGTCTTCAGCTTTTTTGGACTTGACTTCAGAAGAACCATCAAAAGAACGAAGATTCGAATGGGCCGGGCCAACAGGATAATTTAGTGAAGAGTAAAAACCCTGCCAGTAACGAGTATTTTCATCCATATTGGTAAAAGTGATCTCTTTTGAGACATGGACAGCCCCGCAGCCTACTTCATAAACAGAATTAACTTCCACTTCATTCTGCCCCCAGTCCGCTGAAGCCTGAGAGGTTGCCAGCACACAAAACAAAGTCACCGAAACAAGAGAATAAAATATAATGCTGGTAAAAGAATATCTTCCATATTCCATTACCCGTAATGTTCCATGACCATAGGGATAATAAATATGGCACTGAATATACAATTAATGTACATAAAACACTGTACACTAATTAGCAAAAATAAAAATATAGCATTTAAACCAGCATTCAGGGGTAATAAATAAAAATAAAGGGATATGCCCCAATCAACAGGACATTTTAATCAATTTTCTTGAACTTAGAAGCCGGGGCCCCACAAATTGGACATACGTCCGGTGCACCGTTTTCCACAGTATTGCCACAAACTTCACAGACGTAATAATCAACTTCTTTATTGTTGCCTGCATTGTCAAGAGCTTTCTTGTAGAGTTCGGCATGGATTGCCTCTACCTGGTTGGCAACATCAAAACTCCAGGCAGCCTTACCGTTGTCTTCCTTTTTTGCCTGTGTTATGAATGCGGGATACATTTCCTCAAACTCATAGGTTTCTCCCTCAATGGCCTCCCTGAGGTTTTCTTCAGTGCTCTTGATACCATTCATAATTTCCAGATGGTTGTGAGCATGAACAGTCTCAGCTGCTGCAGCAGCCCTGAACAATTTCGCTATCTGAGGATAGCCTTCGTCATCAGCTTTTTTTGCAAAGGCCAGATACTTCCTGTTTGCCATTGATTCGCCGGCAAATGCTCCTTCAAGGTTTTCAAGCGTACTCATAGAATATACTCCTTATTTTTGTAACCATACCACCTTATACCTGATACTATGTAAAAATGTGCCCCCGTCCACAAATATAAATATCACTCTGTCATCCCACTAATAATGGAAAAGAAACCTGATGATGCACAAATAGCCGCTTTTGAGGCAGGGATCAAACTGGGAGCCCTCTACCACCAGTTCACGGGTTCACCACTTAACCTAGAAAATGTGGACAGTCTGGAAAAAGCTATTGCTGAAAGTATTTCTGCACAGCCGTTTGTTGAAGAGATCAATGTGAATATAAACAGGAATATGATAGCCGCAAAATTAAACGATGAATTCGGATACTGTGAGCTTGAGGGAAGGATGTTGACAGTCGACCTGCAAGTAATTCACGGAGATACCAGAATCCGGGCATCCATGACCTACAACCATGAACTGGATTACCCCCTTATGGAAATAAATGAGGTCGAAGGCCTCTCATAAATAGGTCGAAAAGCCTTCCACAACTCTTTCATTTTGTTCTTTCGTACCTACAGTTATCCTGATTAAAGAATTTCCTGCATCACGGAAAGAAGTGCAATCCCTGACAATTACTCCCTTGCGCAACAGGTGGTCGCATACATCCTTTGCACTATGGGGCGCAACGTCCACAAGCATAAAATTAGCCTGTGACTCATATACTTTGAAAGGCAGGTTTGCCTGCAAATATTTACGACCCTCGATTACCATCTGTTGGCTGGCCTCCAGATGCTCTCTGCCAGAGAGGGCAGCAATGCCTGCTGCAACTGCCGGCGCACTTACATTGAAAGGAGTAGCAGCTTTCATATATTCGACCTTGAGCCAGGCAGGCATTATACCGTAGCCAAGTCTCAAACCTGCCAACCCAAAGGCTTTGGAAAAGGTCCTGCCAACAACAAGATTATCATATTCCCCTACAAGAGATGCAATATCTGAGCCTGCAAATTCCACATACGCCTCATCCACAAACACCAGGCATTCAACCGAATCCAGCAATCTGCGCAGTTCTTTTTCAGCAGTGGTATTGCCCGTGGGATTGTTTGGGGAGCAAATGAAGACTACTTTTGTATTCT
>JBMCCK010000031.1:0-7863 GCA_048619255.1 Methanohalophilus sp.
AACAGGGTCATCCATCCTACAAAAATGGTAATGTGCATGAACCATCGAAGGGGGCTGCGGCGCATTATGCGACGTTGCAATAGAATATCAAGCACTAGGGTCACAATGATATTCTGCTTATGACCATGCCCATCCTCACTTAGCTGATAGGCCAGTGTTTTCGGGAAAGTAAAGATGCTGCCTTTGGAAGGCTTTTGGCCGTAACCTTCAGCACCTAATCCCCATTTTTTCAAATTTATATACATTCCATAGAGGAATATCGCAATTGCTATCGAGGCCAGTATCATGACCTGCACGAATGTGATCCTCACAGCATCGGATATGCCAGAATAATATTCCATAGCCATAAATTCTATCTCCTGATACCATTTTAATAGTTATTTTACAAAAATTATTAGCAGTAATAATACAAGATGGTTTATTGGTGGTAACAATTATATTTAAATATTTTCATTATGCAAAAAACAAAACAGGAGAAGAGAATTAGAAAAAAGGTAGGGAAAAGAAAGGATATAATCTTTTTAATTACAGGCCTATTTCCCTTTTGAAATTTTCAAGACCCATATCATCGATCACACGTCCGATTCTATGTTTTTTTGTGTGAGTCTTGTAAAAACTGACAATCTTAGCAACGAGTTCTTTGACTTCATCATCATTCAGTTCATCAGCTATCACATCACCAAGTCTTGGACGAATTCCTGCATTACCGCCGACCATCAAGGTATAGCCTTTCGGGGTACCCATAATACCTATATCCCTGACAGCTGGTTCAGAACACGAATTCATACAGCCTGAAACCGCAATTTTGAATTTGGAAGGAAGTTGCATTCCGTGATATATCTCATCCAGTTCAAGGCCGAGAGTTACAGCATCCTGCTGACCACGTTTACAGAAAGTGGTACCCGGACATATCTTAATACTTCTCACACATAGACCTATTGCAGCACCCGGTTTCATACCCAGGTCATCCCAGGCATTGTCTATATCTTCTTCCTTGAGACCTACAATACAGATACGCTGAGCAGATGTCAGTTTAATGGCATCTGCACCATATTTATCTGCAGTGTCAGCAATCTTACGTAAGATATCAGACGATACAATGCCTCCCGGTGTTTGGGGAGCAATAGCGAATGTTTCACGGTCCCTCTGGAGAATGGCACCCTTTTCAAGAATATCTTTTGACATTAATAATTCCTCCATTAGCACTCTTTTTCCAGTCTTTTCAGCAGGCCTTTGAGACCTTCTTTATGCCTTGCCTCATCAAAGGAAGCTTTCTCGAAGAAAAGAGCTGCCCGTTCATTGCCTTCATCCCTGGCAATCTTAGCAGCATCACCCTTTTCACCTTCTGCCGCGGTCTCGCCTTCAAGCATCATCCTGATATTCTCAATTGTAGAATCTTTGATCAATCCGAGAATCTCAGCAGTTTCTGCAGCATGCCAAGCCTCATCCATTGCAATCTGGCGCAAGTAAACTGCAACTTCCGGATAGCCTTCCCTCTCTGCCAGTTTAGACATGGCAAAGTACCATCCAACTTCTGTCGTTTCCCCTTTGAAAGTATCTTTCAATATTTTATCAATACTCATAAAATCACTCCATGATAATGCTGCTGAAGCAGTAGAATGTAGATTGTTCGTATAGTATATAACATTTTTTGACACGAAATATTGTATCAGTACCGATAATAAACAGGCAACCATTCGCAAGATATTATAGTAAAGAGCGTATTCAAAAAGCAAGATATGTCACCGCAGATCAGAATCGTACTTGTAGAACCTCTATATCAGGGAAATGTAGGTTCGGTTACACGCTCAATGGAAAACTTCGGATTTGATGACCTGGTTCTTGTAAATCCCTGTAAACTGGAAGGGCAGGCAAGAGCAATGTCATGCCATGCACATGATTTACTGGAAAGTACCCCTAAAGTAGACACATTGGAAGAGGCTATTAAAGATACAGATATAGTAATTGGTACATCGGGAATTGCGGGTATAAAAACCGATCAACACATACGCATGCCGGCATACACACCCGCCGAGATCAGAGATAAATTCAGAGAAAGTGGTGGAAAGATCGCCTTACTTTTCGGAAGAGAAGATAATGGATTCACCCGGGAAGAACTCAAAAGATGCGATATGATAATGACTATTCCTACATCGGAAAAATACCCCGTAATGAACATCTCCCATGCAGCAACCGTTGCAATGTATGAGATGAGCAATCTCCCAATAGGCGAGAGACCAATTGCTGAAGGTTTTGATCTTCAATTGTTATATGATCATTTTGAACAGGTACTTGCAGATGTGAAACACCCAACACATAAGATGGAAAAAACGGCCCTTATGTTGAAAAGGATATTCGGACGTGCAGAACTGACACCACGGGAAGTACAGACATTAAGAGGTGTACTCAGGGATATACAACGACAAAAGAAATGATCCACACGAAAGATAGATAAAGCTTGTAAGTTTTTATAATCCGAAGTCAAATCTGGTATGCACTGATATTAATGACGGAAGAAAAATGGGAAAATAAGTTCCGGGATTTTCTAAAACGATATTGCTGGCATGATATACTTAAACTTGCCAACGAATACCCGGAATTACGAAGTATAAAAGTAAATTTTACAGATCTGGAACAATTCGACAGGGAACTTTCCGAAGAATTATTACAAACGCCGGATGAGGTTATCCCTTCGGCTGAAGAAGCTCTTAAACAAATTGAGCTCCCTGTTGAAAAACAACTGCATGATGCACACATCCAGTTTACCAGTATTCCAAATAAGGTTCCAATACGTGATCTGCGGAGCAATCATCTTCTCAAGTTCATTGCAGTTGAAGGAATGATCCGCAAGGCAACCGAAGTACGTCCAAAGATCACCAATGCAGCATTTTACTGTATGCGGTGTGAAACTGTAAATTATGTACCCCAGAGCGGGCCAAAATTCGTGGAACCCGGTGAATGTGAAGAAGAAAGTTGCGGCAAAAGAGGGCCATTCAAACTTCTCATTGATAAATCCAATTTCATCGATGCCCAGAAGCTCCAGATACAGGAATCACCCGAAAGTCTCAAAGGGGGGAGCCAACCCCAGAGTATTGATGGCGATGCCGAAGATGAACTGGCCGGCATTGTGAAGCCGGGTGATCGTGTAATAGTAAACGGTATCCTCAGATCCCATCAGCGAACCACACGTGAAGGGAAATCCACATTTTACGATCTTGTCTTACACTGCAATTCTATAGAATACCTAGATCAGGAATATGATGAACTGGATATATCTCCGGAAGAAGAAGACGAAATAATAGAACTTAGCAATGATCCACAGATATATAATAAAATTATAAAATCCATAGCTCCTTCAATTTATGGTTATGAAAATATCAAGGAAGCACTCACTTTACAGCTATTCTCAGGAGTCCCAAAGTCCCTGCCTGACGGAGGACGTATCAGAGGAGACATCCATCTGTTGCTTGTAGGAGATCCCGGTATTGCGAAAAGTCAGTTACTCAGATACATGGTGAAATTATCCCCAAGAGGCGTGTTTGCCTCGGGTAAAAGTGCATCATCAAGTGGGTTGACCGCAGCAGCAGTTAAAGATGACCTGGGAGACGGCCGCTGGACACTTGAAGCCGGTGCCCTGGTTATGGCAGACATGGGAGTTGCCGCAGTGGACGAAATGGATAAAATGAGCAGAGAAGACAAAAGTGCACTCCATGAAGCAATGGAACAACAGACAATCTCTGTGGCAAAAGCTGGAATCCTGGCAACACTGAAATCCCGTTGTGCCCTGCTGGGAGCGGCAAACCCTAAATACGGGCGTTTTGACAGATACGAAGGACTTGCCGAACAGATCAATATGCCTCCGGCCCTCATATCCAGGTTTGATCTGATTTTCATCCTTCTTGATGTACCGGATTCAAAAATGGATGCTAATATCGCAAACCATATTCTAAAATCCCATTATGCCGGAGAACTCTATGAACAATGGGACAAATTATCCACCTCCACAATAACACAGGAAAAAGTTGCCTCTCAACAAAAAGTAATCCTACCTGAAATAGAGACGGAATTATTACGCAAATACGTTGCCTATGCACGCAGGATGGTCTACCCTATTATGGAAGAAGAAGCCAGACAACATCTGGTCGATTTCTATCTCGATCTACGTAAGATGGGAGAAAACAAAGATTCACCGGTACCTGTCACTGCAAGACAGCTGGAAGCACTGGTCAGGCTTGCTGAATCCAGTGCTCGAATAAGGCTTAGCAACACTGTGACCCTTGAAGATGCAAAACGTACCACTAAAATTTCCCTCGCATGTATGAAACAAGTTGGTGTTGATCCTGACACCGGAGCTCTTGATGTGGATGTCATAGCATCAGGTACGAGTAAAAGCCAGCGTGACAAAATACACATCCTTCAGGATATTATAAAGCACGTAAGTCAGAAACATGCTGGCGGTAAAGCACCTTTAGATGAAGTATATGAAGAAGCCTCAGCTGAAAATATAGATAGGGAACATGCAGAAGAGCTTATTCAGAAAATGAAACGAACGGGTGATTTGCTGGCACCTGATAAAAAACATATAAGATTGGTATGAGGAAAAATATGTACCTCAAAGAACACCGAGCTGGAGACAGGTTGATTGTTGCTGCTTGCGATCAGGAGTTAATCGGGCAGAAATTGAAACATGGAAATGTTGTTGTCGAAATAACAGAAAGTTTCTATAAAGGGGACATCGTATCTGAAAAACAAGTACAATCTGCCCTTGGAAGGGCGACCAGTGCCAATCTGTTTGGCAAGAAAACAATTGAATGTGCCCTGGAATGCGGGATGATCAATCCTGAATCGATAATTACTATTAATGGCGTGCCACATGCGCAATTATACAGGATATAAGACTACGAAAGGTTTTTAAGATGAATGAGAGTGCAGTTGAAGAAAATTCACCCTTCCCTGGCAAAGAAGGATTGGTGAATGGTGTGATTGAAAAACACCAGAAGTTTCTGAATGAGTACAATGCCGAATACAGTAAACTTGAGTATGAAGTTAAAAAACTCGAGGATACAATAAGCAACTCTAAAAAGAAAAGAGAAGAAGAGAAAAACCGCTTAGAAGTACTCAAAGAAAAAAAGCAGCAATTATATCACCAGGCAAATAATCTGCTGGGAGAAATGTTCACAGCCTGTCCCGAAGAACTTGATAATCGAATTATGCACTCCACAAATGATGACATAGAGGAGTTGAAAAGGACAAAACAGCTGGAAAATGAAGAAAAAACTATTCAAGATGTCCTGGGAAAAATAGCCGAACTTGAAAACGATAACACCCGTGAATATACCAGCCAGATAAAAGCCCGCATACAAGAAGCCTCAAAAGCTTCCTCCGAAATAGAATCCCTGAAAATATCTATGGGAAGCGAAGAGAATCTGGACCAAATCCATAAAGAACTTGGTGAAAAAAAACCCAGGCATAACTGGCTGGAAAGAAGGATCAAAAGCCACAAAGAAGCACTTGAGTACTGGAAAAACCAAAAAGAAGTGATTGCGGGGAATGTTGCATGAAAGATGTATCTTCAATGACAGAACGCGAACTCAAAGATACTGTAAATAATTACAGGAAAGAGATATCCCAGCATGAAAAGAGCTTGAAAGGGGTTTTCGAAGAACTCAAACTTCATAAAACCAATATTGATGAACTCAAAGAGAAAAGGAATGAGCTCAATGCAAAAGTCAGGGAACTTGCAAAAGAGGCACGGGAAGAAAAAACTCAACGTGATGACATCAACAAGAAGATAGCTGATTTAAAATCCAGAAGGAATGAAGTTGCTGGTGAAAGAAACAAGGTCGTAAAAGACATAAATGATCTCAAGAAAAAGCGTGATCAATATAACGAACAATCAAAAGGGAGTTTGGAAACCCTTTCTAAAGCCTATGCAGAAGACCTTGATAAATTCCTCAACGCCGACATCCCCCTGAAACACGAGCAGGATCTTTTTGAAAAACTCAACGAACTGGAAAAACGTCTTGAAGCAGCAAAAGCTGCCAATGATTTCCACAAGCAGGTCATCAATATTTATGAAAATACCAGGGACATTGGTGACGAGGAAAGAGATGTTTCAAAGGAAATAAAGCAACTTGCAGAAAAATCCCAGCAACATCATTTGAATATGATAGAGCTATATAAGCAGGTCGATGAGATCCGTAAGGAAGCGGATAAATTCCATTCGCAGATTAAAGAAACCTACCAGGTAATCGCTCCTACTCGTGAAAAGATAGATCCTCTCAAAACAAAAATATCTAGTTTGAGGGATGAACTGAGCATCTATCTTGACAAATTGAATGATATACAAACTCATAAGGACGAACAAAAAAAGAGTAATCAGCACGTTGCCGCAAAAGAAAAGTTTGAAAAGACCGGCAAACTCAGTCTTGAAGAACTGAGAGTCCTTATGGATAAAGGAGATATCAAACTCTAAAATTACCTGTGTTCATAAACATAGGGTAACAGGAGGGCAAACAGAACCAGGAGTGTCGGGTTTAAAAAAGGCACTCCCTGCTTTTTAGATTCATTTTCAGATGTATTTGGCACTTTATTCTGCATCTTTTCATCATCCGGATTATAAGGATATCTGTGATCCACATATTGATAAACTGGCTCAAAAGTTACCAGCTCACCACTGGAACCATAATATATCCTATCCATTGTAATATTGAATACCGGTGATGAATTACTGGAGTAGGTAAATACCTCACCCCGACTCAGAATGGTATCCGCCACACTTTCATCATTCAATGAAAGGGATACCCATACCCTTTCACTTTCGGGATTTACATACTTGACATGTAGAGAGTAATCCTGCTTAAAATCGAAAGTCTCTCCGGTTTTAACATACACTGAAGTCCCATTCAGGATTGCTTCCGAATCCTCGGCGGCTACCACACTACATAAAAAAATATTAAACAATACAAAATAATAAAAAAATTTCACAGATGAAATATCCTTCATCATAACCCCCGTCAGATATAGATGCAACGGCCAGACATAATTTCTTCGGTAGAACCATCATTTTTCTGCAAAAGCAAACCCCCGGAGAGGCTTATACCAATTGCCCTGCCATCCAACATTTTAGAAGGAGTGACAATGCGTACGTTTCTACCAATAGTATCCGAAGAATCAATCCATCTTTCCATTAATTCCTCAAAAGGTTGTGTCCTGAAATGGATATAATACTGTTCCAGATTATAAAGTAATGAACGGACAAATTCAAGCCTATCCACATAGGTGCCAAGCTCATCACTTATGGTTGTGGAACCCTCCCGGATTTCCTCCGGCAACATCTCGGTATTGAAGTTTAAGTTAATCCCCAGACCCAGAACAATATATTCAATCCGATCTATTTCAGCTTCCATTTCTGTAAGAATTCCACAAACCTTTTTGCCATTGACAAGCACATCGTTTGGCCATTTCAGAGACGGGTTAAGACCAATTGATTTCAGAGAATCAACTACAGCAAGTCCACCCACAAGAGTCAATCTTGAAGCATCCGCAGAAACTATCGATGGCTTAAGGACAATGGACATCCATACGCCGCCGTGAGGAGAGATCCAATCAAATCCCCTTCTACCACGTCCCTTTTTCTGGATTTCTGCAATTATAAGTGTGCCTTCATTTGCATCTCTTGCAATTGTTTTTGCATAATCGTTGGTGGACTCAAGTTCCATAAAATGCCGGATGTCCTTACCCAAAATATCTGTTTCAAGGCCTGCTTGCACAAGTTCTGGCAAAAGAGAATCCGGAACCGAACTTAAAATATAGCCTTTACCAGGGGATGAGATAATAGAATAACCCTGACTTTGAAACGAC
>JBMCCK010000032.1:0-7822 GCA_048619255.1 Methanohalophilus sp.
ACTTTTTTCAGAGGGGGAATGTGGCTTGACGGAGTGTTATCCACCTACATCACCAGGGATGGTATGGATGCTACTGATTCATTAATAAAGATGATCTCAGCCAGCAAACATAAAAATCAGGCGCGTGTGATTATGCTGGATGGAGTCACATACGGTGGTTTCAATCCGATTGACATCGTGCGCTTAAATGAATATACAGGAATGAGTGTGATTGTGCTGATGCGCTCGATACCTGATCTTGAGGATATAAAAAATGCTCTGTATCATCTGGAATACGCGGATGAAAGGTTTGCGATAATAAAAAAAGCAGGCAGGATATTCCGGGTGGTAACTTCTCATTCCCATACGCCTGTTTATATCCAGTGTGCAGGCATCGATGAAATTTCTGCCACCAGGATAGTCCGATTAAGTGCCACTCATAGCAATATTCCTGAGCCTTTGAGGGTTGCACATCTTATTGCCACCGGTATTATTTGCGGGGAATCCTGCGGCAAACCCTGATGGATTAATCCTGAATTGAAGCCAGTACTATTCTTTCCCCTCTTTCCAGCAGTTGCCTTGCCTTTTGCTCCGTTTTAGCTTCGGCAAAGATCCTGACAATTGGTTCGGTGCCTGAGGGGCGTATCAGTAGCCACCCGTCTTCATACCATATCTTGAAACCATCAGTGGTATCAATCTCAATTCTCTCTCCCTGTAAGCGGATGGCTACGTTTTCAAGCGTCTTTTTCAGATTACCACATTTTACCTTTGTCTTGGCATTATGGTATTCTGGAACACTTGCTGCCATCTGTGAAGGTTTCACTCCCGCTGCCATTATGTCAAGTAATTTGGCACAGGCCATTGCACCGTCCCTGCAGTACTGGTGTTCCGGGAAAATAAGTCCTCCGTTGCCTTCTCCGCCAAAAACAGCATCTATTTCCATCATCCTGCGTGCTACATTAATGGATCCTACGGCCGTCCAGTGGAGTTTCACGCCTGCTTTTTCTGCAATGTCTAGCATGCGCCGGGATGAACTGACCGGTGTCACGATTGGTCCCTTTTTACCGGAGATCACATATTTTGCCATCATGGAAAGCAGTATTTCTTCATCAATGAAAGTACCATTTTCATCAAAGAAGACTGCCCGGTCTGCATCCCCGTCCTGGGCAACTCCCAGGTCAACATCGTAATTTTTGACAATATCCCTGAGTTCTCCCAGTACATCGGGTGTTGGCTCGGGATTTCTCCAGGGGAAAGTGCCATCCGGCTGGGCGTTGATCGTTATGACCTCACATCCCAGTTTACGCAATAAGAGAGGTAGTGTGAGAGAACCTGCACCACATCCCGTATCTATGGCCACTCGAAATTGTTTTGCGTTGATTTCTTTGGAATTGACTGATGAGATAATTCCATTGATGTAGTAATCATTGGCATTATAATCCCGGTTAAGTTCACCTGTCATGTTCCAGTTAGCAGTGTGGAATTCGCCGCTGTAGTAGATATTTTCGACCTTTTTCTCCCCTTCTCTGGAAAATTCGGTACCATCTGCGGCTATAAGTTTTATGCCGTTATATTCCCTGGGGTTGTGGGATGCAGTAATAACAATTCCAGCATCTGCATAATCGCGCACATAATACTGGATAGACGGTGTGGGGCAGGCTCCAATGTCGATAACTTTTATGCCCGTTGAAAGTAATCCGGATATTGCAGCTGCTTTTAACATCTCTCCTGAGATGCGTGTATCTCTTCCGATTGCTACAGTTTTATCTTCTCCCAGATGGGTTCCCAGACTTCTGGCAAGGTCGATTGCAAACTTAGGTGTAATGAATTCGTTAGCTATACCACGTACTCCGTTGGTTCCAAACAGGCCCATTTGTAAACTCTCCTACTTGCTATACTAGATGGCACTTTACTATTTTAGGTTTATCTGGAGATGCTCTATCACCAAGAATTATATTTAATGACTTCTAATCTATGGACCATGCTAATGAAAGACGAAGGCCGGCTTGTAATCTGGCCGGCTTCCATAGATCGTTCCAAAAGCAGGAATGAAGGAAGGATTGTATCTCGTAAAAGTTCAGTAAAGGACCCGAATCTGGAAGAGATGGAAAAGGCAGCTGTATCCCTTGGCCTAAATCCTGAGGTTCAAAAAGACAAAGCTTATCCACGTTCCTGGTGGGAGAAAAGTGGGCGCATCATGGTGGATAAGAACGACTCCAGAACTACCACGGCAAGGAAGATATCTAAAACGATTAAAAAAGATAGACAGGGCTGAATGCCCTTTTTTCTTTAGAATGGATTAAATTTTATGGCCAGGTGCCATAACTGGCGCTTAAGAGAATAACAGCAAGTCCACAAAGCAATCCAAAGACTATAACTGCTTTGGGGTCCAGATGGATTGCCCTCTTATCCTCTTCATAATATCTCATAAGACCGGCAGAGGACATCAAACCGTTGTTACTCTGTTTCTTTTTTCCCATATTCTTCCATCTCTTTCCTTTTGTTTACTTGTACCCTGATTGTATTTTATACTTTAAAAGCTTGCGCCCTCAGGTTCTTACTTCATCTATCAAAAATGGTGGCCTGAAGATTCCCTTTTCTGTAATTATAGCCTCAATATATTCCATCGGTGTGCTGTCAAAAGCAGGATTTATCACAGGTACGTCTTCAGGTGCTATCTGTACTCCCTGCATGTAGCGCAATTCATCAGGATCTCTTTCTTCTATCTTCACACTGCCTTCCCATCCCTTGAAATCAAATGTTGAGGCAGGAGATGCCACATAAAAAGGAATTTCGTGTTCCATGGCCACGATTGCATGGCTGTAGGTTCCAATCTTGTTGAATACAGCATCTTCTGTAATGCGGTCTGCCCCGACTATTACCTTATCCACAAGTTCGTGGCGCATCACATAACCACTCATGGAATCCGAGATAAGTTTGACCGGGATGTTGTCCTGCATCAGCTCCCATGTTGTAAGCCGGCCTCCCTGGTTCAAAGGCCGGGTCTCACATGCGACCACATTGATATTTTTACCCTGTTCCACAGCGGAGCGTACCACTCCCAGGGCTGTACCCCAGTCCACACAGGCCAGTCTGCCGGCATTACAGTGGGTCATCACGGTGTCCCCGTCTTCCAGCAGGGCAGCACCATGTTTGCCGAGGGTTTTGTTGATCTGCACATCTTCATCTGCAATGGCCTGTGCTTCGTTAAGAGCTATGTCCCGTATGCCTTCGGTGTCGTAGGCCTCAGAGACGGCTTTGATCACCCGTTGTACTCCCCATCCCAGGTTTATAGCCGTGGGACGGGTGCCCATAATTATGCGGGCTGCATTTTTGAGATCTTCCATGAGGCTTTCCATATCATTTGCACTGCTGAGTTTGCTGGCAAGGGCAATACCATAGGCACCGGCTGCTGCCAATGCAGGTGCTCCCCTGACCCTCAATGATTTGATTGCTTCACACAGCTGGGCAAGATTTTCACATTCGATTTCCCTGTATTCGACAGGCAACAGGGTCTGGTCGATCATCCTCACAGTAGAATTCTCAGCATTCCATTGAATTGTTCTCATTATTGTTTCACTCTGGTGATAATTAATTAGGGCTGATTGAGATATTTTACACCTTTATATATATCTTCCACCTAAATACCCATTCATGGTCAGTTCAAGGGCGATTCATGATCCGGTGCATAAAACTATCCTGTTGACTCCTCTCCAGAAGGAACTGGTGGAAACCCCTCAGCTGCAGAGGCTACGTTCCATCCAGCAGCTCGGCCTTGTTGATATTGTTTATCCGGGTGCAAAGCACAGTCGTTTTGAACATAGCCTGGGTACCATGCATATGGCGTCCCTGATGGCCGATGCCCTGTCTCTGCCGCAAGAGGATAAAGTGAAAGTAGAGGTTGCAGGTCTTTTGCATGATGTGGGCCACTCTGCATATTCGCATGCTGTGGAAGATGTCCTTAAGCGCAATCCTGATATCAAGCCACAATACGGTGGCATAATCCGGGAAAATCATGAAGATTTCAGTGAATATGTCATAAGAAATTGTTTTGCAGGCAACGGAAATATTGCAAGAAAAGTTGAGGAAGAGCTGGGTCAGGATCCTGTTGGTTTTTTCGATCAAATCGCCCTCATGGCAACAGGTAAGTCATCTCTTCTGAAAAAACCCTATCTGGGACAGTTAATATCCGGTGACATAGATGCTGATAGGATAGATTTTTTGCTTCGTGATTCGTATCACACCGGCATATCCCTGGGATTAATAGACGTGGACCAGATAATACAGAACCTGAGCATCCGCAATGGCAATATCGTACTGGGTAAGAAGGACGGCTGCAGTTATGATGAAGATATGACATTGACGGTTGCTGAATCAATGCTTATAGCCCGTGCACATCACTATAATGCTATAGTGCATCATCCTCATACACAGTCTGCCAGGATTATGTTATTGCGATCTCTTGAAAATGCTCTGGCTATATTCAGGGAAAAGAAGGATGCAGAATCTGTGAATAACGAGGTGGGTTTGTTTTTCACGGAATATAATGATGCGGACTTGCTTTATTTCATAAAATCATATGGCAATGATCAGGCACAACGGCTTATCAGTTCAGTCCTTGCGGGAAATATCTGTGACCCAATTGTGCGATTTAATCAGAAAACCCTTAACCCGGCAACCCGGATGGCCATGTCTACAATAGCCCGGCATGGGGTGGCAAAGAAGATGTTCGAGGAGCAGCTTGAAAAGAGAATAGGGGATGTTTTTGTAGATTTGAGTGTTGCCAGCGGAGTGCCCCGCAGTACAAGGGTTGTTGTAAACGGTGAAGATAGTTTCTTTTACGATGAATCTGCCCTTGCAAACGGTCTGGTCAGAGCGATTTCCAGGCAATTGTCACTGGTTGTTTTTTCTCCGGTCGGTGGTGTCGGATGCCCCGAAGCTGCACAACTTAAGGATGTTGTAGGCCACACTGTTGATACCCTTTCTCCTCAGTTGCTGAGATTTATACGCCAGGAAAATTACCTGCCCGTAGAGGGGCTGATATTGTTGTTCTATACTATTAATACCATCTTCTGGAAAGAGGAAGATGGTTTTGTCTCGATTCCCCGTTTACGTAATATAACCTGGATATATCGCATGGTCCAGCGGTTCAGTGAAGATTTAAGACTTCGTAACCTCTTTGACTATAATTTCCACCGCAACTACGGTTTTCCTTACAGCAACAGGGTTTTTGAGGACATCCAGTTGCTCGTGGCAATGGGTATTGTGGACGAAGACCTGCGTTACTATGAAAAGGATAACAGGTTCCACCAGCGCTATGAGTATGTCCTGACGATGCACGGTGTTAAATATGGAAAACAACTTTCAGAAGCCTACAGCCGTGAATTCAGGGAACTTGCAAAGGTACTCAGGCAGGATAAACACTCTATCCCCCGGGACATCGTAACAATTCCTGCCCGCCGTTATCAACAACCCTGAGGTGTATATATGAAAGAAAATGAAACGGTGCTTTTGCGCACCCGCCATAAAGATAAATTCCGGGAATATTTGACCACAGTCTCAGGTAAACAGTTCCACTGCGAATTTGGTATTGTTGAAACGGCCGACCTGCGGGATATAGAACCCGGCGGTACGATTGTGTCCCATATGGGGCAACAATTCTCTGTAATCAGGCCCAGGGCTCCGGATATGTTCAGACTTGCAAAACGCACGGGTGCACCTATCATGCCCAAGGATATAGGTCAGATTATTTCCCACGCAGGTATCAATTCATCTGACAGGGTTCTTGAAGCCGGCACTGGAAGTGGTGTGCTTGCCATTTATCTGGGTTCTGTGGCAAAGGAAGTGATCAGCTATGAGATCCGTGAGGATTTTGTGGATAATGCCCGGGCCAACTTGTCCATGGCCGGCCTTTCCAATGTGGAAGTTCGCTGCGGTGATATTGTGGATGTGATGAGACAGGGCAGTGATCATTTCGATGCTATAGTACTTGATATCAAGGATTCGGCAGAATCTGTCAGATATGCCTGTTCTAGCCTGCTTGCCGGAGGTTTCCTTGTTGTTTATTCACCTTTCATTGAACAGGCAAAAGCTGTATACCTGGATGCCGTGTAGACAGGATTTTTCAGTGTACATACCCTTGAGTGTCTGGAAAGGGAGTTATCTGTATCCGAAAGAGGCACAAGACCTGCCCCGGTACGCGTAGGCCACACAGGTTATCTTACCTTTGCCAGAAAATGACCCGGTTAGATTTTCTATTTTCACATAATGGTCTACAATAGACAGATTATTCTGCAGTATAGGAAACTCAATTTGATTAATTTAATATAGGTTCTATTCATTAGTTCATTTCGATTAACGTGTCTGGTAAGGGATTATGGAAAAAAAGTGTTGAATCAATCAGGAAACCTTTAGAAGACGGGCGTAGAATTGCCCTGGAAAAAGGTATCAGTGAAACAGCTATAATTGATTTTAGTTCGACATCCAACCCTCTGGGTAGTCCCTTTGAACACCCGGGTTGCAAACTCTGTCGGGAGGATATTTTCTCCCGTGTGGAATCCATGTATTCCCACTTCAATGATAATGAATATTCAGAATTAAGGACCAGTGCTGCTAAATATTTTGGAAATGATATTGCTGCTGATAATATTGTTCCTGCTCTGGGAGTTGAAGATGTAATACGCATGGTATTTTCCTCAGTAATTGAAACAGGGGATACCGTTATTCTGAGCAGGTCGCAGAACCCTGCCAATGAAAAACATTGTATAATCAGTGGTGGGGAAGTCAACTATGTTTGTGAGGAAAATTTAAGAAACATATCTTCAGGTTTGCTTAAAAAGGCAAAGACTATTCTCCTAACCAATCCGGACAATCTTTTCGGCCATCTTTATTCAAAAACCGAGTTAATTTCTCTTCTGCAACGCTGTAATGATCATTCTACCCTGCTGGTGGTTGATGAGAGTCTGATAGACTTTGCGGCTGAATCCGTCACAATGGTTGATGAAGTATCCCATGATACCAATCTTTTTGTTATCCGTTCCCTGAAAGGCACCTTTTCGCTTCCCAGAGCAGGTATTGCTTTTGGTATTACTAATGAGAAGTTTGCAGCAATTTTGAACATGGTACGCAATCGCTTCAACCTGGGTTTGCTGGAAGAGGCAACGGCTCTTTCCTTGCTGGATATACAGGAAGAACTGATTAATACCTATTTGCCTGCTTCCAGACAATTTGTCCGGGAAAACCGCAGCTACCTTGTGGAGCGTTTAAGTAAGGTGCGGAAATTCAAAACGCATGAAAGTAATACATCCTTTGTCCTTGTGGATATAAGTGCTGCAAACCTGGATTCGGTTGAATTGACTCACAGGCTAGCTGAAAAGGGTCTTCTTGTCAGGGATTGTTCCGACTTTTATTCCATGGACCGTAATTTTATCAGGGTTTCGGTGAGGCCTAAAGAAGATACTGATAAGCTTGTGGAAGCTATAGGGACAGTTGTAGTTGACAGTGCCCGGGATAGTGCCATGGAGAATCTTAACCAGATACTGGAAGAAGAACCTGTCAGGCCTCTTGGTGCGAACAGGGCATGTCCCTATTATCCCTGCCATTTCAAGGGTCAGGATTGCACTTTCTGTTTTTGTCCCTTTTATCCCTGCGGGGATGAACGCACAGGAGGCAGGTGGGTCTGTCGCTCAAGCGGAGGTAAGGTGTGGAGTTGTGAAAAATGTGATCTGGTTCACAAAAAACAAAATATACAGAAACTCCTTGATGTCCTCAAAGGTGAAGGGAAAATTGAAGACAAACTCAAAAAAGCCTGGGATGAGGTAATGGGGCCCCAATTATGATGGAT
>JBMCCK010000033.1:0-7792 GCA_048619255.1 Methanohalophilus sp.
TGTTCACGTTCATACTTTACAACTTCCGTACCTACCACAATTTTATCCATGTAGACATCAGGACCGTGGAACAACCCATTGGGTTCGGACATGGCCATAACTGAAATGGAACCCGGTACACCGTCTGCACATAGGTTGGTACCTTCCAGCGGATCAACTGCAATATTAACCTTAAGATCGCCTTCCCCTGTACCGACTTCTTCACCAATATAGAGCATTGGTGCCTCATCCCTTTCTCCTTCACCGATCTTGATAATACCCCTGATATCCAGGCAATTGAGCATTCTGCGCATTGCCTCCACCGATACCTGATCGGCATAATTCTTGTCACCCTTACCTATCTGATGAGCAGCAGCAATAGCAGCCGCTTCTGTGACATGGATCAGTTTGGGGAGTAAGGCACTTTCTATCGGACCGGCATTTTTCATAATATTCTCTGCAGTCTGCGGGTGTGGCATTAATAATCCTCTCATTTGATAGATATATAGATGAATAATCTGTATGTACTTATTAATAAGTTTACCAATGGTCTTATTTCAGGATGTCCACCAGTGACACTCGCTCCAGCACAATGTCAGGTATCCGCGATACTCCGATTGCGTCTGTTTCTGCATAACCGATTCTGAAATGACCCCTTACAGCCTCTTCCTTTTGGGCTGAATAATCGATAACTTCAATCCTAAAGACCATTGAATCAAGTGCAGGTAAAACAGCATCTACTTTATTTTTTTCACCCAGGACAAGAAAAGCAACAGAAATATCCCCTTCCTTCATACCCATAGAAAAAGCTTCAACAATCTGTCGTTTTCCGGAAGCATACCGGAGAATTTCAACTCCCAGGTCCCTGGCCACATTGCTGCCGGATTCGAATGCTCTTATGGCTTTTTTTATTGAAAGTTCGATATGGGCCGTACCTGCTATTTTACCTGCATCCATTGCCTGAATGATAACATCATACTCATCTGCAAGATCATTCAATTTTTGCAAAAAGGCATTCATGTCATCAATAAAAAGAGTACCCTGGACTGTCTTCCAATACATGGTGGGTGGATGAGGCTTCCCTACAATAAAGATAACGGTGGTCTTTCAACAGATTTAATAACAATTACATAATAGAACGGGTCAGGCGCCATTTCCGAGTACTTTATTTATATTGGAATTGATTAGGTTATAAGATTCACCCTATTAAAGCTTTAAAACTATCAGGAGAACTCCAATGTACTATTTAAAATGCATCGAATGCGGTAAGGAATATCCTAAAACAGAGGTCCTGTATACCTGTGATTGCGGCGGTTTGCTTGATGTAATTTATGATTATTCTCAGATTGATATCAAGAAGGAAGATTTAGAGGGAATTGCACTTTCTGTATGGAAATATGCAAAACTTCTTCCTGTTGACAGAAAACCTATAACGATACAGGAAGGCGGCACACCTCTCTATAAATGTGATAGGTTGGCCGAAAAGGTAGGTGTCAGGGAACTTTATGTCAAACATGAAGGCATGAATCCTACAGGTTCCTTCAAGGATAGGGGTATGACCGTAGGTGTAAGCAAAGCCCTGGAACTAGGGATGAAAACAATTGCCTGTGCATCCACAGGTAATACTTCCGCAGCCCTTTCCATCTACGGTGCAAAAGCGGCAATTCCTGCAGTGGTCCTGTTACCGGAAGGAAAAGTTGCACTGGGCAAGGTTGCACAGGCCCTGATGCATGGCGCAAAGGTACTTAGCATACGCGGCAATTTCGATGATGCTCTGGAACTTGTAAGGGATCTCTGTGATGAGGAGAAGATCTACCTCTTAAACTCCATTAATCCTTACAGGCTGGAAGGACAGAAAACAATAGGTTTTGAGATCGCAGACCAGCTGAATTTCCAAATGCCTGACCGGCTGGTACTTCCGGTAGGCAATGCAGGCAACATTACTGCCATTCATAAAGGTTTCAAAGAATTCAATCACCTGGGACTTACTGATAAAGTCCCAAAGATGATGGGAATACAAACCGAAGGCTCCTGTCCAATAGTAAAAGCCGTAAGGGAAGGAAAAACTGACATCACCCCCGAAAAGAACCCCGACACAATCGCAACAGCAATCCGGATAGGGAATCCGGTTAATGCAAGGAAAGCCCTTATAGCCATTTCCGAATCAAACGGTGGTGCGGAAAGTGTTACTGACGATGAATTGGTGGAAGCCCAGATAGACCTGGCACAACTTGAAGGAATAGGTGTTGAACCTGCAAGTGCCACCTCAGTTGCCGGCCTGAAAAAACTTGTAGAGACCGGAGTAATAGGTGCAAATGAATCCGTGGTCTGCGTGACTACAGGACACCTTCTCAAAGACCCGGAAGAAGTAATATCTGTTGCACCAAAACCCATTGTGATTGATGCCACAATGGAGGCTATCAGAAAGGTCCTGTACTGAGAGGAAATGATAATGGAACAGAACTACAATCCTGCCACCATTGAAAATAGATGGCAAAATATCTGGTCTCGGGACAAAGTCTTCGAGGCCGAACCTGACAGCCGGGATAAATATTTCATAACAATTCCCTACCCATATCTCAATGGGAATTTACATGCAGGCCATACACGGACATTCACCATCGGGGACGTTATTGCAAGGCACAAGAGGATGCAGGGGTACAATGTGCTCTACCCGATGGGATTCCACGTAACCGGTACACCCATTGTGGGACTTGCCGAACTAATCGCCAACAGGGAACCCCAGACGATGGATGTCTACTCCAATTACCACGGAATCCCCAAGGATATCCTCGAAGGACTTGACACCCCGGAAAAAATCGTGGAATATTTCAGCGTGGAAGCAGAGAAAGCCATGCAATCTATTGGATATTCCATTGATTGGAGAAGAAAATTCACCACCACAGATGAAACATATAAAAAATTCATCGAATGGCAATACAATCTACTTTTTGAAAAGGGACTGATTGTAAAGGGCTCACACCCTGTCAAATGGTGCCCCAATGATGACAATCCTGTGGAAGACCATGACATTCTCAGGGGAGAAGAAGCCACGATTGTGGATTACACCCTGATCAAGTTCACCTACGATGGCATGGTATTACCCTGTGCTACCCTGCGTCCGGAAACCACGTTCGGTGTCACCAATCTCTGGATAAACCCCGATGTGGAATATGTTAAGGCGAAGGTGAAAACTGAAGAGAATGAAGAGACCTGGATTGTAAGTGAACAAGCATATAACAAACTTACCTACACCGACCGCAAAGTCGAACTCCTGGAAAAAATCAGCGGCCTGGACATTATTGGAATAAAGGTCAAGAATCCCTTGACGGACTCAGAAGTAATCACCCTTCCGGCATCTTTTGTCAAGGGAAGTAACGGAAGCGGAGTTGTAATGAGTGTACCCGCACATGCACCTTATGATTATCTGGCCCTGAAGGACCTTTATGATAAAGACCTTTCAGAATATGGTATTACAGAAAATCTGCAGGACATCAAGCTCATATCCCTTATCGATGTTCCGGAATACGGAGAGTATCCGGCAGTTGAAGTGATAGAGAAATTTGGAGTCCAGGACCAGAATGATCCAAAGGCCGAAGCTGCAACAAAAATGGTCTATCGCCGGGAATTCCACGAGGGAGTCCTGAAAGAAAATACTGGAAAATATGCAGGTACGAAGGTCTCAAAGATAAAAGACCTTCTTACACAGGATTTGATCGATGAGAACATCGGCGAAATATTCTATGAATTCAGTGAACCTGTGGTCTGCAGGTGTGGAACCCCATGTGTGGTTAACATGGTTAAGGGTCAGTGGTTCCTCAATTATTCCAATCCTGAATGGAAAGATAAAGTATACCGCTGCATAGAGAATATGGACATAATCCCCGAAGAACTGAGGGTGGAGTTCAATAATAAAGTGGACTGGCTTAAAGACAAAGCCTGTGCCCGTAAAAAAGGACTCGGAACACGCCTGCCTTTTGATAAGGACTGGTTGATCGAATCGCTGGGGGATTCCACGGTATACATGTCCTACTACATAGTTGCAAAGTTTCTCAATGAAGATATTAAGACCGAGCAACTAATTCCTGAACTCTTTGATTATGTGCTTCTTGGAAAGGGAAGTGTGCAGGATGCAGCAAAGAAAAGTGTAATTGAGGCTTCTGTAATTGAAAACATGCGAGAGGATTTCAATTACTGGTATCCCGTTAATCTCAGGTCCTCAGGAAAAGATCTCATACCGAACCACCTCCTGTTCTTCCTGTTCCATCATGTTGCGATATTCGGAGAAGAGAACTGGCCTCGTGCCATTGCAATTAATGGTTTTGTATCTCTTGAAGGACAGAAAATGAGTAAGTCCAAGGGACCACTGCTAACACTCAGTGAGGCAGTGAAAGATTATGGTGCGGATGTTTCCAGGATGTATATCTTGTCCAGTGCCGAACAGACACAGGATGCTGACTGGAAGAACAGTGGAATCGAGTCCGCCAGGAGACAGGTAGACAGGTTCTACCATTTTGCAAAGGATACTATCGATACCAAATGTACCTCTGGGGCCTGCAGGGAAAAACAATTGATAGACAGATGGATACAGAGCCGCCTGCAGCAACGTATCAGTGAGACAAACGAGGCACTTAAAAGTATACGTACCCGGCAGGCCCTACAGAATTCTTTCTTCCTGCTTCTTAATGATGTAAAATGGTATCAGAGAAGAGGCGGAAAGACTCTCCAGTATGATATACTCGATATATGGGTACGCCTGATGGCACCTTTCACCCCACATATATGTGAAGAGATCTGGAGTGAAATGGAAGGAACCCAGGGTTATGTATCCCTGGAAAAATATCCTGAGTATGAACCGCAACTTATCGACAGGGATGCAGAAGCTGGCGAAGAGCTGATCAGCAACACTCTTTCAGATGTAGAGGAAATAATAAAAGTCACCGGTATAAAGCCGCAAAAACTTGTCCTCTATACAGCCTCCCAATGGAAATCAGAAGCTTTTAAGCAGGCTCTTGAACTCCAGCGACAGGGAGATCTCAACCCGGGAATTCTTATAAAGAATCTCATGCAGAACCCCGAAATGAGACCTTATGGTAAAGAAGTACCAAAGTTTGCAAAAAAAGTTGTTGACGATATAAAGGCCATGAAAGGAGAGAAATTCGAGATGGTATACGGTTTCAATCTGGACGAAAGAGAAACACTTCAAGAAGCAATAAGTTTCTTTGAAAAAGAAATTGGTTGTGAAGTGCTGATCGCTAGAGAAGGGGAAGAGGCGTATGATCCCGAAAAGAAAGCCCGCTTTGCAGCACCAATGAGGCCGGCTATCTATATTGAATGAAATAAGGAATCAGGCGGATACTAATTATATTTTAGTCATTATCCGTCTGTAATTTTGTCAGCTGTTTTATGTTTTCGTAAGCAGAACTATTCATATTCAATTGGATAATATTATTATTTTTTTCCATTGTGCAAATGAGATTTTCTGCTGCTTCATTCACAGACAATGGATGCTGGTTGCACCTATAACCAAGATGTGCCAACATGTGGAATAACTGCAGGGTATCAGGCGACTCTAGATTGTGTCCGGCTAACAATTCCTTGTTGGAGAATATTTCATAAGGAGTGCCTTCAGCAACCACTGTTTGATTCAATACATATATCCTGTCAGCAAGCCGGGATATTGTATTCACATCATGGGTTACAGTAATAATCGTTGTATTTTTATCTTTATTAAGTTTTTCAAGTAAATTGATTAATTCTGATTTGCTTTTAGGATCAAGGTTTGCTGTAGGTTCATCAAGCACTATTATGCGAGGGTGCATCGATATAACTGCAGCTATTGCAACTTTTTTCTTTTGTCCACTACTCAGATGATGAGGGACATGTGCTCCATATCTTTCCATACCCACTCTTAAAAGGGCATCCCTTACCCTTTCATCCACTTCATCCTTAGAAAGTCCCATGTTTGCAGGTCCAAATGCTACATCATCATAGACTGTTGGCATGAAGAGCTGGTCATCGGGATCCTCGAATACCACACCAACATTTTGGATCCTTTCTACAATATCCATTGAAGAAATAGATTTACCGAATATCGATACAGATGGGGAAGGATTTTTCACTGTCCCATTGATATTTAAGAGAAGCGTGGTTTTTCCGGCTCCATTTGGTCCCATTATAGTAACTTTCTCGCCTTCAAATATCTTCATATTAACATTATTCAATGCTTTTTTTCCATCCGGATATGAATATTCAAGACTTGATATTTGTATGGCTTCTTTTTTCATGGAATCACCGAATGCGTATGGAACAAAAGAGCTATCAAAATAAATGAGCTGCCCATAAAATAATCCTTTGCCTTCATGTTATATTTAAAAAACATTTGCGGAGCACCACCATACCCTTTGGAAATCATAGAGTTGTGAACACGATCCCCACGTTCATAGCTCCTTATAAGTAACCCTCCCACCATATTTCCTATTAAAGCTAAACTATGTTGATTGAGCCCAAAGACAAAGCCTTTTGAAGACAGGGCTTTTTTCATATTATGGAATTCATCAATAATTACAAAAATATAACGATAAGAAAAAGCAATCATCTGGACAAAAATATTGGGGATTTTCAGCATATAAATAGCTTTGATTATTGCATCGAACCTGCTTGTAGAAAATATCAAAAATGCAAGTAACAAAGCTGCAACACCCCTGAGAAATATCAAAAATCCCAGATACATCCCCTCCATGGTTAAATCTAAAAAAGGCAAATTGAGGATATCATTTCCTTTCATTGTAAAAGCCATTACAATAAAAATCGAAAACAAAAATAAAACGGGATACTTCAAGTGTTGATATACGAATTCTGTTGGCAACTTTGATATTGAGACCAGAACAATGGAAAACAATATAGCTAATATTGCCAGAGGGATATTTTCAATAAATGCAAAGGAAAAAATAAGGGCTGTAAAAGTAATTATCTTGGCCCGTGGATCAAAATTGTGTATTATTGAATCTAGCCCTGAATACTCATCAACCCTTGGATAATTCATTATCGTTTCTCTCAAATTTCAATTATTTTTCTTCATACTTCTTTTTCATTCTTCTGACACTTATCATCATTGCTACCCCGGCAATACCTGCAAGGTAGCCAAAACCAGCAACTATACTGACAGGTAGTGGCAGATTGGAAGATGTACCGGAAGATGATTGAGTAGATGATGTACTGCTTAGATCTATCTCTTTTTCTGCCTTATGACCAAAATCAGAAGCAACTACTCTGTATTGATCCTGGCCTTCTTCAGGACTGAAAGAATAGAAGCCATCTGTGTCAGTCGATGCATCTTCAATATATAGGGTTTCTCCGCTTTCATCAATGATGTACACTGTGATCTCGGCATTCTTCATCGGATCGTCGTCTCCATAATATGCCTTCACCTTTATATTACTATCCGACTTTTCTACTACATCCATAAATACGCTATGTGCCGAAGCAACTGGCATTAATACTAACGATAGAACCAGTACAAAAAGCATAATCTGATATAACTTGGAATTCATTTTTATCACACTTTTCATTTATTTAATTTAACAGGTAATAATTCTGGTTTTACTTTTGCCAGATAAGTTACCGCTGAAGCAGTTACGATTCCTTCAATGATCATCACCGGGACATGAGATGCTGCTGCTACTCCCGCTACGCCTAAAAATTCCTCGCCAGTGGTCAACAAACTTATAGAGAGAAGGATTGTAGTAAAGAAAATTGCGAGAGCTCCACTTATGCCCCCCATTATTTTTTCAGATAAACCCGAATCTATCCC
>JBMCCK010000034.1:0-7769 GCA_048619255.1 Methanohalophilus sp.
CTTTCCAGAAACGTGATGGTTCTGAAGGACGGGTACGCAACATTACAATCGGGGATGAAACCGGCAAGATCAGGATCACCCTGTGGGACGGGCGTACCGAACTTGCAGATAAACTTGAAAACGGGGATAGTGTGGAAATAATCAATGGTTACGCCCGGCTTAACAACTACAGCCAGGAAGTAGAGATACAGGTGGGCAACCACAGCAGTCTGCGTAAAACCAACAGGGAAGTGGAATTTGAAGAAGATTATACCCCGATTGCCGACATTATTCCCGGCCAGCCTTACTCAATCAAAGGAGCAGTATCCGGTATGGGAGAGCTCAAGGAATTTACCCGCAGCAATGGTAGTGAAGGGAAGGTTTCCAATATATATGTCTCCGATGAAACGGGCAGGATCAGGATTGCACTCTGGGATGAAAAGGCCGAACTTGTCGATAAAGTAGATATCGATACCCCGATCAAGATCATCGACGCTTTTGCTAAATCCGGTTTCAATGAAGAAGTGGAACTCAATGCCGGAGGACGAAGTAAAGTAATAGTTGACTGAAAAAATGAATTTTGGCTTCCAATTTTCCGCGGCTCAAGGCCGCGGACTTCTTTTACTCATGCATACTGTTATACGATAACTTTTAATACATCCATTTTAAAATACCACTTATAATATATTAGGGTATTTATAATGAATTATTTAAATAAAAATAAATCTCTTGATTTTGAAAGTGCATTACTTATATTTGACCGGGTGCATGCTAAACAGATACTTGAAGGTGCCCTGTCAGAAAATAATACTTTTCAGGTAATCGATGAAATTGTGTCTCCTGCCCTTACAAGAATCGGAACCGCCTGGGATACAGGGGAAATTGCCCTTTCCCAGAATTATATGGCAGCTAGGATTGCAGAACAACTTATGGACGAGATTTTACCTGCCGCAAGTCCTGAAAGAATTGATAATCCCAAAATAGCCATAACTACACTTGGAGATTATCACTTGCTGGGCAAAAAGGTTGTTACTTCAATGCTGCGATCAACGGGATATTCAATTACAGAATATGATAACATGGGCCTCAATCAACTCGTTGAGAAACTCAATGAAGATAGTATCGATCTGCTCCTCACATCAACTCTTATGCTTAATATTGCCCTGGAGATCAAGAAACTAAAAGAACGTATGGATAAAAAAGGGCTGAAAACGAAGGTAATTGCTGGTGGCGCCCCTTTTTTGTTTGATGATATGTTGTACAGGGAAGTCGGGGCTGATCACATGGCAAGGACTTCCTCTGATGTGTACAAATTGATTGACCAATATAAAGAGGAGGTACACCAATGAAAGACGCAATGACACCTATGGAACGTGTACTTACCACCCTTAGTCACGAAGAACCTGACAGGGTTCCTTATTTCCTTCTGCTTACAGGTCATGGTGCACAGTTATTTAATATGCATCCGAAGGAATATTTTTCAAACGGAGAAAATGTTGCCCGGGCACAGCTTAAAATGCAGGAAACATACGGGCATGACTGCTTCTATCCTTTCTTTTACGCCTCCCTTGAAATCCAGGCCTGGGGCGGTTCAACCGTATTTTATGATGATGGTCCACCCAATGCAGGCAAACCAATAATCAAATCATTCGAACAAATCAATGAGCTGGAAGTGCCGGATGTAATGGGATACAAGGGATTTGATGAGGTACATAAGGCCATCAATATTCTCTACAAGGAAAAAGGCGAAGAGATCCCCATTATCGGGGTTGTGATGTCCCCGTTTTCGCTACCTGTCATGCAAATGGGATTTGACAGGTATTTTGACCTTATGTACGAGGACAGGGAAAAGTTCTGGGAATTAATGGAAGTGAACAAACAGTTCTGTACAGAATGGGCCAATTCACAGCTTGAAGCCGGTGCTACGGCAATTTGTTATTTTGATCCGGTATCATCCCCTACAATAGTACCCAGGGAAACGTTCCTCGAAACAGGATATAAGGTTGCAAAAGATACAATCGGCAATATCAATGGTGCCGTGGCCACACATCTGGCTTCCGGACGTAGTATGCCAATCCTTGAGGACCTTCAGGATACAGGGGCTGTTGTACTGGGTGTAAGTGCCATGGAAGACCTGGCCGGGCTAAAGGACAGGTGCAGGGGAAAAATATCCCTGCTGGGTAACCTCAATGCTATTGAAATGAGGCACTGGACAGCTGAACAAACAGAAAATAAAGTGAAGAAAGCTATACAGAAAGCAGGTGATGGTGGCGGATATATTCTTTCAGATAATCATGGGGAAATGGTATGGGATATCTCACATGAAACACTTCTCAGCATCACAAATGCTGTGAAAAAATATGGTAATTACCCACTGGAAAAGTAACAGAGAATTATGGAATCGAAACGGCCTATACTATTGCTTTCAAATGACCTCTATTCCTATGCAGAGGGGGTCACCTTTAATAAAAGGATGCCAAAAGATGCATCCATCATCAATATACAGGATTTCAGGGACAAGGAGCATGAATCACAACAAGAACTGCTAGAAAGCCATGGTACTCTGTATATAATTACATCTGCCAATGAAGGATCTTTGCCCCAAGTACTGGACATATGTAATAATGAAATATACCACATTAAGGCTGAAGAATGTCAGGACGGCGATAAATCCGCTTATTCGCATATCCTCAATGCAAAACTTATGGAATTAATGCTTGAGCAAAAAGAAACAGAAAATCAGAAGCTCGAAGAAAAGCTTGCCTCTTACTTAATAGCAATGGATTCAGTTTATACTTTATCCTCATATGAACGGAAAGAGGATATTATAAATCATACAAAGGAATTCCTTGCAATGATTTGCCTGCCCGAAAACCTGTGTTATTTTGAGGCACATAACAAAAAAGCACAAGTTGACATGCATCTTACTGATTTCCAGAAAAAGGAAATCGTAGATTTTCTTAAGAGCGATGAATATTACAAAATAGCCCCCTCGAAAAAGAGTTTCTGTTTCAGGTTAACTTTACAAGACGCGGATGAAAGGATATTTGTTCTTGAAAATATAGCCTATCAGAGTCGTTTACATGAATTCTTGAATTTAACTTTGAGCATTCGCAGTGTACTTACACTGGTACTGGAGAATATTGCCAGGCAGAATGAACTGGTAAAATCACATAATTTACTTGCCGATGCAAACGATATGCTGAAAGTAATTAACAAGATCTTGCGTCATGACCTGGCTAATAACCTGGGTGCCATTAAAATGTCCCTGGAGATGAATGAAACCAGGCCTAATCCGAAGTACATCCAGATCTCCAAAAAAGCTGTTGACCGCAGTTTTGAAAAAATCAATGACATGAAGGGACTTGAAAACCTTATCGGCACCGGAAAAGACCTTGATTGTTATGAGGTGAAGGAAATAATAGAAAAAATTGCAGGTACAGATATTAAAATGGATATTTCCATTGATGGCCATTGCAAGGTTCTGGCAGATAACGCCTTATCCTCTGTTTTTGAGAATATAATAAAAAATGCAATTGCTCATGGTAAAGCCAATAAAATAAGGATTACAATGGAACCTTCCGGGAAGTATTGTCACATTTCCATAGAGGATAACGGCACAGGAATCCCCGATGAGATAAAGACCAAAATTTTTAAGGAAGGATTTACTGAAGGAGGGGATAGCAATTATGGATTGGGTCTGTATATTTCAAAAAAGGTTATAGAAAGATATGGAGGCCATATTGCAGTAAAGGATAATACGCCACATGGTGCAAAATTCATCCTTGATATACCCTCTGCAAAATGATTTTTCTATATAAAGGTTCTATAAATAATATTTGGTAACATTCACTTTCAGGCAGACTTATTTTCATAATTAATACTCCAGTGTTTTCCCATAAAATTTATTTCGAATGTAAAATGAACATCTATATAAGGCATAAACAGAAATATTCTATATAGGAGTGTGATCCAATGATCGTGCAGGAGCATAACAGCGAAGACTCGTCTTATGGGGGAATCGAGAGTCAAATACCTGTTGGGGATCTTATGTCCCGCAATGTTGTGAGCTTAGATGCTACCTGCAACGTTTTTGAGGTTGCCAGGGAAATGATGGCTAAAGGTACCGGCAGCGTCATAATAAGCAGGGAAAGTAAACCTATTGGTATAATCACAGAGCGTGATATTGTTGGCAAGGTGGTAAAACAAGACCTAACACCCAGCTCTGTCCCGGCAACAGAAATCATGTCATCTCCAATTATAATGGTAGAGGCTTCTACTAACGTTATAGAAGCATCCAGGCTGATGGTAAAGTCGAATATACGTAGACTTGCAGTCAATAAGGAGGAAGATATTGTTGGTATTATCACAGATAGGGATATTCTTACAATTTCTCCGGGTCTCAACACTATTTTAGAAAACCTCATTGAGATGAACCGGGAAACAGGGATTCCTGAAGAGAGCTATCTGGAAAGAGGAATCTGCCAGCGTTGCGGTTCGTATGTGGATGAACTCACAAGCGTAAACGGGCTGGCCCTCTGTGAAGACTGCAAGGAAGAAGAAGGATACTACGACTAAAAAACCATCAAACCAACGCCGCAAATAAGGGGGATTTTTGCACGCAGATAAATGAAACTATGTCAGGGGACGCAGTGTATCTGCACGAAAGTGATACTGTGACCCATGCTCGCCAGTTGATGAGAGACCATTTTCTAAGGGGAATTCCTGTTGTGAACGACAATGGGAAGGTTTCGGGAATGATTACTGATCAGGATATTTTGAAAGTGGCATCCACAAAATCAAATGTCACTGTTGCCGGTTTTGTGAACCCGGTCCCTCAGATAACACCTGAGACTGATATTTACAGGGCCGCTTCCTTGCTACTGGAAGCAAAGCTTGAAAGATGTCCCGTGGTTAAAAGTACCATTGAACAAAACCTGGCAGGAATTATAAGCAATACCGATCTTCTTGGCAAAATGGTGAGTCGGGATTTATCAAAATCAGTCAGGGAGATCATGACCTCTCCTGTCACTACATGCACACCGACAGATAACATCGGGGAAATCTGGTCTGCTATGCTTGAAAATGATTATACAGGCCTTCCGGTGGTCTCAAAGAAAAATAAACTGATGGGCATGGTTACCAGAAGAGACCTGATAAAATCGGGGTTTGCACGTATAGGAGTCAGGGAAAAAGACGGCAGCATACACCACCAGCCAGTTGAGAAAGTAATGTCAACACCGGCCTACAGCATCAAACAGGATACATCCGTGAAAGAATGTACAGAAAAAATCCTGCATTATGATATCGGCAGATTAACAGTGGCTGTTGAAGACAAACCCGTAGGCATTGTGGACAGAAGCGACCTGCTCAGAGCCTATACTGAATAAGTAGGCTTTGTAAAGATAATATAACACATTATGCCGGGTGGTATAGGTGAATTCAAAGGATAAAACACGTATTCAAAAAGAGGATAAAATGAGTTCCAGACAAAAAAATGCCGGTAATCCAGGAGGGACAGATATCAGCAAGGATCCAAAGGCCTACAGTATGGAGAGTACAATGGACAGAGGAAATGTCAACTTCAAGGCCCATATAGCCCAGCATGAGGGAAGTATGCTGGCCGTTGCAACAAAAGATGTTATTTCCTCAAATCCCACTACTCCCATTATAGATATCATTAAAAAAATGAGCAAGATGCATTTCAAGCATATGCCTATTGTCAATGCAGGAACATCAAAACTTGAAGGTATAATCACTTCAGTGGATATAATGGACCTATTGGGTGGAGGAAAAAGAAGCCTTTTTGTGGAGAAAAAATTCAAGGGGAACCTGCTTTCAGCTATAAATGCACAGGTGCGCTACATAATGGAGCATGACGTCCACAGTTTGCGCAACGATGCACATATTGAAAAGGCCTTTGAGTTGATGATAGACAAACATATTGGATGCATCCCTGTAGTGGATAATGATGGTCATCTGGAAGCAATCTGCACAGAAAGGGATTTCCTTACCTTTATAGAAGGAGTGTTGACCGGGAAAAAAGTCGAAAAATGGCAGACCAGAAATGTCAAAACTGCGGATGCAGCTACTTCAATCTGGGATGTTGCCAGGACAATGGTTGAAAATGAGTTCAAAAGGGTTCCTATTGTCAGGAACAATATACTTGTCGGAGTCGTAACATCTTCCGACATCCTCAGTTATCTGGGAACCGGGGAAGCTTTTGAAAAACTCACCACAGGTAACATCCACGAGGCTTTCGACAGCCCGATTAGCTCCCTTTTGCATAATGAGCTTATCTGGACAATACCGGATGCTGATCTCGGGGAAGCAGCAGAAATTATGCTTGAAAAAGGCATCGGATGCCTTCCTGTAATAAAAGATGGTAATCTAGATGGAATCCTGACAGAAAGGGATATCCTGCTCGCACTGGCAGATAAACAATAAAATTTCTTACGGAGGATAGAAAAATGAATGTATCGGATATAATGAGTGCTCCGGTCTATGTGATTGGAACAGAGGAACCTGTATCACACGCAAGGAACCTGATGTTTCGTCACAAGATCAGTACTCTGATAGTTGTTGAAGAGGATGAAATAAAGGGAATTGTCACAAAAAGTGATATTAGCAGCCGTCTTGCACAGGCAGAACCAATGTGGAGACGGCGCCCCATTGACAAAATCCCGGCAAAAATGGTGATGACTGCTGAACCGGTTATCACTATTTATCCCGATGCATCCGTATCCCAGGCCATTAACCTGATGCTGGAAAATCAGATCAACAACCTGCCGGTGTTCAAGAACAAGCTTCAGGGAATCGTAACAATCGGAGATGTAGTCCGTTATGTAGCAGATAAAGCTATAACAACTAAAATTTCCGATGTGCTTACCGATGAAGCTGTGGAGGTGCACCGCCATCACACAATCAACCATGTAATAGATGAAATGGAAAAGCACAGAGTCAGTAAAGTAATAGTGATAAACGATGTTGGAGACACCGTCGGTATGATCTCCACCAGGGATATTGCTCTTAGTGCCATGGAGGATAATGAAGGCAAGATGCAGTCAAAGAATATCAAAATGGCACGTAAACCCACTCAGGGAGGCGAAAAAACATACAGGTATGTAAAAGATGTACCTCTGGTAGCAGAGGATATAATGGTCGAACTTGACGGGGTTGTAAATATTGAAGATAACCTCTCAGATGCGGCTAAAGTAATGGTAGAAAACAATCGTACAGGCCTTCCTGTAGAAAAGGAAGGAAAGATAGTAGGAATCTTGAGCAGAATCGATATAATAAGGGCTGCTTAAGCAGGTAAATTCCCAGGAGATGTTTATTATGCAGGTAAAGGACATAATGGTACAACCAATAAGCGTAGATAAAGCAGACACTATTTCTCATGCATTGGACATAATGGAAAAGAACGATACAAGAAGGCTGCTGGTTACTCACAGTGGTCAGCTTGTAGGTGTCCTGACAATGAGGAATCTTACCAAAGAACTGGGAACCCGCAAGAAGGGGGCCAAACCTGCCTCTTCCCTTCATGTGGCCACTGCTGTATCGGATAATTTCATTAAAGTTCTGCCAGACACCGATATTGATGATGCCATTACCCTGATGAAAAAGAAAGGTGGGGTTCTGATAGTCACCGATAACGAGGATATAATGGGCTGGGTTACTCCCCAGGAAATCCTTCAAAACCTGTATTTCGATGGTTTTGCCGGTGAAATGATGATTAAGGACCCGGTAGTCGTCAATCCAGCTGACAGGGTCAGTCATGTAAGGCATAT
>JBMCCK010000035.1:0-7756 GCA_048619255.1 Methanohalophilus sp.
AAGGTGGAATGATTTTTCAGGTAATTAAGCTGGGCAGAGGAAGGAATAAAGACCGTCTGGTTGAAAATATAAAATCACTGGGAATAGAAGTCCTGGATGTTCTAGATTCTGCACAAAGGGAATTTTACATAGTGGCAAAAAAGATATGAGGAACTTATGTTGCTCAAGGTTTATGGCAAAGGAAGACCTTACAGGCTTTTTGCTGCAGGGATGCATGGTAGTGAGTGGAAAGACACTTCCAGCCTCCTGCTGGAGTTGAAGCCTCCATTGTCGGGTTCTCTCTTTATGTTGCCTCTTGTTGATCGGGGTAGGTACCTCTCAACTCTTCAGGAAGGCTACTACAAAGGTCCCGGTTCTAAAATTCCTGTTTTTGTGAATAATTGTGCCCCTGAGATATATATTGAGATTCATTCCTATTCAAAGCAGAATTTCCATAAACTTGCCGGAGGCGATCGTATTTCCAGAACAGGGGTTCCTCCTTACAGTGTGCTGGAAGAAGGGCTACTTCTTGGCTCGGTTTCTCCTCACATTAGATTACATTTCCCCAAAGAGGCTCTCTGCTTGTCTCTGGAGGTTCAAAGGGAAAATCCTGCATCATATGAGCTTGCACTCAATATACTTGATAGGATGAAAGAGTGCAAGGGCCGGGATGATTTTATTGCCTTTTTGAAAAAAAAGTATCCAGCTGTTGCCCTTAAGGCAATTGAGAATTACAAAAAGTTTTATGGCCTGTGAATATATCACAGGCCAGATGGCCATTTAGAACGGCCTGTTGTAGTTATGGATGTTATGTTCGGGGTTGACATCCATCATATCCTTTTTCTGTGCCCTCATCATGTCGTCGATCCTGAGAATCATGGTTGCAACTTCTGAAGCAGACCTTATAGTTTGGGTCTTAACACGAAGAGGGTCCACGATTCCTTTTTCAACCATGTCAAGATAATCGCCGCTGTAGATGTCCAATCCAATATTGGGATTTTCAATATGTGCATTACGCAGTTTCAGGATTACGGATGTCGCGTCCATTCCACCGTTTTCAGCAATAGCCATGGGTATGGATTCTACAGCATCGGCAAATGCAGTGATTGCAAGTTGTTCTCTGCCACCTATGGATGAAGCATAATTGCGCAGTCTCTGGGCAATTTCCACTTCTGCTGCACCGCCACCTGCTACGATCTTACCATCCTCAAAGACTGAGTTGATAACATGGAGTGCGTCATCAAAGGCTCTTTCCAGATTGTCAGTGACATGCTCGGTACTTCCACGAAGCAGAATGGTAATTACCTTTGTATTTTCACATTTCTTTATGAATATCTTGGCAACGGTGGACTCTCCCTCTTCTCCGACTTCACCTGCATGTCCCAGATCCTCTTCACTAAGGTCGAAGACCCTTTTCACGATTTTTGCACCGGTTGCATAGGACAGGTTCTTTATATCATCATCACTGACCCTGCGGATACCCATAACACCGCTCTTTTGCAAGTAATGTGCTACCTTGTCACCGATATTCTTGGAGCATATTACGACGTTTGCCCCACTCTGGATGATGTGGTCAGCCATCTTTTTGAAATCATCCTCTTCACGGTCAAGGAATTCTTGCATTTCATCAGCACTGCTAATTTGTAATTTGGATGTGTTTGATGTTTTCTGGGTTTCAAGAGGTGTGTCTATAATAGCGATCTTTGCATTCTTTACAGTTTTTGGCATACCAGGGTGTACCCTGTACTTATTGAGCATTATGCCATCAAGGACCTCTGTTTCACTGACACTTTTTCCAGGTTCCTGTCTGAGGATTATGTCGTTTTCTACATTGACACTACCCTTTTTGCTAATCTTCAGGATTGCATCCACACAAAGTGCTGCAAGTATTTCCTTATTGGTTTCGGAAGCCTTTCCTGACATAGAAGTGCTGGCTATCTTTTCAAGAGCTTCCCTGTTTCCTTCAGTTACATCTATGGCAAATTCATTGAGAATTTCCAGAGCTTTTTCAGCTGCATTTTCGAATCCTCTTACAAGAACACGTGCATGCACACCTTCTTCTATAAGATCGGATGCTTTGTCAAGTAATGTACCTGCAGTCACAACTGCACTGGTTGTACCGTCACCTGCAATCTCTTCCTGGGTACGGGCAACTTCTACGATCATTTTGGCAGTTGGATGTTCGATATCCATTCCCTTGAGGATCATGGCCCCGTCGTTGGTGAGGACTATATCTCCAATGGAGTTTACCATCATTTTGTCCATACCCTTGGGTCCAAGGGTAGTCTTAACAATGTTTGCTACTGCCTTTGCCGCGGCGATGTTTACGGATAAAGCATCTCTTCCCTGCTTGTGTTCGGTGCGGGGATTCATGATGTAGGCGGGTTGTCCGCCGTAATGTCCTGGCATTGATGTTGAACCTCCTGATGAATAATCTGTATATAAAGAAATCTAACTGTCTGTGGTTCTATAAATACGTTTCGTAGTAACTCTCTGCTATTGCTACCCTTTTCAAAACCTTTAATATATAGAGCCGGCTCTTATAAAGCCTATGCTTTATTTTGTCGGACTTGGGTTATTTGATGAAAAGGATGTTTCTGTAAAGGGGCTTGAAGTTATAAGAAATGCTGATAAGGTGTATGTGGAATTCTATACTTCCCGGTTGATGGGTGCGGATAAAGAAAAGATGGAAGACCTGTATGGCAGGGAAATACACGTTCTTGACAGGCAGGAAGTAGAACAAGATCCCTGGTGGCTGGAAGAAGCAAAAGGTATCGATATAGCTTTTCTAACAGGCGGGGACACGATGGTATCCACTACTCATGTAGATATCCGACTCAGAGCAATGGAGATGGGCATTGAAACCTGTTTGATCCACGGCTCCTCCATAGTCTCCGCTATCTGTGGTCTGACTGGCCTCCAGAATTACAGGTTTGGCAAAGCGGCAACCATTCCTCATCCATACACGAGCACCCGGGGAAATACCATTATTTCTGAAACTCCCTATGATACTATTCTACACAACAGGCAGATGGGTCTGCATACGGCTGTATTTCTTGATATTGATATGAATAAAGGCTATATGACTGTAAATCAGGGAATTGAACTTTTGCTTAAGGTAGATGAAAAAAGAGGGCAAAATCTCATAAAAGGTTCAATAGCTGTAGGTATTGCAAACGCAGGTTCTGAAAAACCTATTGTAAAGGCAGATTTTGCTGAAAATCTCGAAAGTTACAATTTTGGCTCTCCCCTCCATATTGTAGCGATTCCGGCAGATCTGCATTTTGTCGAAGCTGAATCCCTTGTTAAACTTGCGGATGCGCCCGAATCTATCCTTGAAGAAGGGGAAGAAAATTAATTTGAAGTATTCTGTGTAAAAATCATTTACTGGTGAGAGTATAATATGGTACGTGGTTCAGTAGGAGTCATATTCGGTGAAACAGGAACTCTTAATTTCAAGTTCCTGATATCGGACAGTACAGCAGTTCTGAGAGGGCATTATGTCAAAATATGGCATGAGACAGATGGCTGGATACTTGCGCAGGTAATGTCAATTGTGCGCTCCAGTGAAAAATATTCTCTGGAAGAAGCTAAGAAAGGGCAGAGAAAAGATCGAAATGATGACCGTATAGTGGCTTCTGCCACAATAATAGGAAGCAGGGATGATCGTGGTCTTTTAAGGGCACCTATGAGTCCTTTCAGTCCCGGCGATCTGGTCTATCTGGCAGATGATACACTTATTAGAGATACACTGGGTCTTGTGGGAGATGATATGTATATCGGATTGCTTGAAGGCACCGGTATTCCTGTACATCTTAATGTGAACAGTCTTGTACAGAAACATTGTAGCATCCTTGCAAAGACCGGTAGTGGGAAGTCTTACACTGCCGGAGTAATTCTTGAAGAATTACTTGATCATAATGTGCCCATGTTGATAATTGATCCTCATAGTGAGTACTCTTCTCTTAAAGAATCAGCCAGTGGAAATGAAGGTGACATGAAAAAATACGGTATAAAATCCAAAGGATACGGCTCCAGGGTACAGGTTTATACTCCTGCCGATAAATCAATTAATCCAAATGCAGATCATCTTTTCAGATTAAACGGGGTTAATCTTACTCCCAGTGAACTGATGACTTTATTTCCTGATAATTTTAACAGTACTCATTCCGGTATTCTCTATGAAGCTGTACACAGGTTACGTGCTGATGTGGAAACCTATTTCCTTGATGATATAATCAGGGAGGTCAGTAATAATGAAAGCAAGGCCCGCTGGAATGTAATTAATTTACTTGAAGATATTAATCAGCTGGATATACTTTCCCCTCAACCCACTCCGGTTGAAGAGTTAATGCAGGATGGAAAGGCCTCGATTATTGACCTGAAAGGTGTTCCTCCCCATATACAGACAATGATTGTGGCCCAGCTCTGTGATACTCTTTTTGAAGCTCGCAAACTTGGCACGATTCCTCCGGGAATGCTGGTTGTGGAAGAAGCCCATAATTTTGCTCCTGAAAGAGGATATAGCAAGAGTTCCAGTTCCGAAATTCTCCGGACAATAGCCTCAGAAGGGCGGAAATTTGGTTTGGGGATGCTGGTCATCTCCCAGAGGCCCGCAAGGGTTGATAAAAATGTACTTTCACAGTGTGGAAGTCAGATTATATTGAAAGTTACCAACCCAAATGACCTTAAATCTATCAGTAAAGGTCTGGAAGGTGTAAATTCCTATGTAGAAGAAGAATTGTTACGATTGCCACCCGGGATTGCAATGCTGGTGAGCAATGATATTGAACGCCCGATTCTTGTGGATATACGAGTCAGGAAATCCAAACATGGTGGAGAATCCGTGAAAATTCTCAATAAATCTCCATCTAAAGCCTCTCTTGGTGCCAAAAAAGAGTCTAAAACAGAACCTGCAACTAAACCTGTAGATGAAAATAAATCCCAATCCCCGCCACCTAAGAGGAAACCAAGCCGCAATCCCAAGAAAGATAGTGGTAGTCTTTTCAATAAACTGTTTGGCTCTGAAAGTAAATAAGGTGTTATAAATGGCAGCGGATTTGAATGAAAAAGTTGGACGATATGAAAAATTGCTTAAAAAGGCCCTGGAACTTGCACAACCCGCTCCCAGGACTAATTCCCATTTGATGAAAGTAGCAGATGATTATCGAAATATGGCTCGATCCTATTACAATGACGGTCTTCATTTCGTTAAGATTGGGGATCCTGTAAACGCCCTTGTATGTTTCAGTTATGGGCATGCCTGGCTGGATGCCGGTGCAAGGCTTGGGATTTTTGATGTAGATGATAATGTGTTATTTACAATATGATATATCATTCCTTATCCAAATTCGGTTTAAGCAGAGAATTAATATAAGTGAAACGAATATGACTGAGTTTATTGCTTAATATACTATTTGTGCTTATTAGTTTTGACGGCGATGTTTTAATTTGAGAGAATGTAGAAGTTTTTAAACCTGGAGACGAAAAGTATGCCGAGTTATCATGTAACCCTTGAAGCCGCCTGGTTGGTAAGAGATGTGAAAAGCGCAGATGATGCCATTGGTGTAGCAATTGCTGAAGCTGGAAAGAGGCTCAATCCCCAACTTGATTTTGTTGAAGTTGATGTGGGTTCTACTTTCTGTCCTGCCTGTAATGAACCTTTTAGTAGTGTTTTCATAGCAGCAAATACCGGTATCGTCGGCCTTATCCTGGAAATGAAAGTTTTTGATGCTGAAAGTGACGAACATGCCTCCCGCATTGCCAAATCGGTCATAGGAAGGACCTTGAGAGATGTACCTCTTACTGTAATAGATGTCGAAGAATTTGTCAGATAAAATAGGATGTTTTATGTCGGCCTCCATAGATGTTGTAGGACATGCGGCATTGGATTATCTTTTTGAAGTAGAACATATCGCTTCATCCAATGAATCTTATCCGATAACAAGCTACGAAGTGCTTTTCGGAGGGGGTGCTGCCAATATTGCCGCAGCAATGGCGCAGTTGGGCGGTAATTCCCGTCTGGTTGCTGCTGTGGGGGATGATTTTTCCACAAGCGGCTATGAGAAACATCTGAATAATCTGGGTGTTGATCTTTCTCTCCTTTATCATATAGAAGGTGAGGAAAGTACCAAAGCTTTTGTCTATACCGACCCAAATCATAACCAATCATCCTATTTTTACTGGGGCTCATCTTCAAAGTTGCCGGATATGGAAGCTCCAGCGCTGGATTTTGTCCATTTGGCGCCCTCTGAGGCAAGTTTCAGTGCCCGGGTGGCCCAGAAATCAAAGTTTGTTTCTTTTGATCCGGGTCAGGACCTTGTTACTTATTCAAGAGAGCATCTGGCTACGATACTGAATAATACGGATATTCTCTTTTCCAATATCCATGAGGTCAAGCGTGTAAAAGAGATGACGGGAAGGTCTTTAAATGACCTGAAGAAATCCATATCAACGGTTGTAGTCACCTGTGATTCCAGTGGAAGTAAGATATATAGTAAAAATGAAAAAATTGATATTCCTATCGTAGCTGTAAAAGCTGTGGATCCCACCGGAGCGGGAGATGGTTATAGAGCGGGATTTCTTTTGGCTTTCAGGAAAGGTTTCCCGGTTGAGGTATGTGGCAAAATAGGTGCAACGGTTGCTTCTTTTGAAGTGGAATGTGTTGGATGCCAGACCAATCTGCCAACATGGGGTGCTATGAAAAAAAGATATGAAGAGAATTTCGGAGCATTGCCCCTTTAATCTCTTCTTTTTTGTTTTATTTATTTTTGTTCTCGATCACGGCCTGGGCTGCTGCCAGTCTTGCAATGGGAACGCGGAATGGTGAACAACTTACATAATTGAGTCCCACGTTATGGCCATATTTTACAGAAGCCGGTTCTCCGCCGTGTTCCCCACAAATACCGATTTTGAGTTTGCTATTTGTGTTTCTTCCTTTCTCAATACCGATCTTGACAAGTTCTCCGACCCCTTCCTGATCAAGTACTGCGAATGGATCCTGCTCCAGTATATTGTTCTCTATATAGGAGGGGAGGAACTTACCTGCATCATCCCTGCTGAAACCGAAGGTTGTCTGGGTCAGGTCATTAGTACCAAAGGAGAAAAATTCGGCCTCTTCAGCGATACGGTCTGCAGTAAGGGCTGCTCTTGGCAGCTCTATCATGGTTCCAACCAGATAATCGATGGTTGAACCGTTACAATCCATTACTTCCTGTGCAGCGGATTTCACTGTTTCCTTGATTACCTTGAGTTCATTGACATGGCTGACCAGTGGAATCATTATTTCCGGTACAATTTCGACCCCTTCCTTTTGTAGGTCACATGCTGCTTCAATAATAGCCTTGACCTGCATCTCGTATACTTCCGGATAAGTAATGCCAAGACGGCATCCACGGTGGCCAAGCATTGGATTGACTTCTTTGAGTGATTCTACTCCACCTATCAGTCTGTTTACTTCAGCGATCTCTGATTGTTTGGCACCCTTACTTTTCAGCTCGCGTAGTTTTTCCGTGAGTTCTTCATGGTTGGGCAGGAATTCGTGAAGCGGTGGGTCAAGTAATCTGATTGTGACAGGATAGCCTTGCATTGCACGGAATATTCCGGTAAAGTCTTCCTTTTGCATTGGAAGCAATTTTTCAAGTGCCTTTTTCCTTTCCTGACTGCTTTCTGCCATTATCATTTCACGAACAACAGGGATTCTTTCCTCGCCAAAAAACATATGCTCTGTACGGCAAAGGCCAATCCCTTCAGCTCCGAATTCCCTTGCGACTGTTGC
>JBMCCK010000036.1:0-7710 GCA_048619255.1 Methanohalophilus sp.
ACGGATGAACACGGATAGACACAGATTTGGTAAACCGTAAACGGTTATGTCCGGCATCGAGCCGGTATATTCTATATTTTCTACAACTCCACTGCAATCTTTCCCGTTGCGACATTCCTTTTTCTGGCAGGCTGCACATTTCATGATTACATCTCTTCTTTTACTTTTTCCCATACTTCTACGACACATTTTGCAAAAGAATTGTTGGTATATTCCACAATTGTTTTTCCCTTCACCATTGCCTCGGTGGGTATTGTATCATAGGGGATTTCGCCTGCAATTTTAATCCCTTTCTGAGTGCAGAGTTTTTCTATTTCTCTTCTTTTGCTATCGTTTATATCGGATTTGTTTATGCAAACCAGAGATGGTATCTCGAAGTGTTCTGTCACTTCTATCACTCTTTTAAGATCATGTATCCCGGAGACGGTGGGTTCGGTGACTACAAGGGCAATGTCCACACCTGTAAGGGCTGCAATTACTGAACAACCGGTACCCGGTGGTCCATCTATAATTATTGTGTCACAATTATTTTTAGGGGCTATCTCTTCTGCAATTTCCCGAACGAGTGTGACAAGTTTCCCTCCGGCTTCTTCCCCGATTCCGAGTTTGGCATGGATGAGAGGTCCGAACCGGGTTTTAGACTCGTAGGCTTCCCCGCACTTATTATATTCCATTGTCACTGCATAGGCAGGGCAGACATACTCACAGACTCCGCAACCTTCACATATGTATGGATCGATTTCGAAACCTTCCTTTATTGCCCCGAATCTGCAATGTTCAACACATATCCCGCATCCTGTACATTGTTCAGGGTGTATGATTGCGGTAGGTAATGCGGTAAAATCATAGGTTTTTATTATTTCAGGTTGCAGCAGCAGGTGCATGTTGGCAGCATCGACATCACAGTCTGCAATGGTGGCATTTTCTGCAAGAGCTGCAAAAGAAGAAGTGAGGGTGGTTTTGCCGGTACCTCCTTTGCCACTGATTACCGTGAGTTGTTTCATCTAACTGCCTCCTTGATAGTTTCAAACATATGCAGGAATTTTTCTTTCCACTGCGGCATTGTTTCAACAAAAGGTATGCCCTCTGAATAAGCTTCAGCTATTCTACGGTCATAGGGAATTTCCATTATTATTGGTAGACCGGTTTGATGGCAATATTCTTCAACACCTCCATCCCCTACTCCTGCACGGTTTATTACCACTCCCGCAGGAATTCTCATTTCCCGGACAACTTCCGCTGCTAGTTTCAGATCATTGAGTCCAAAAGGTGTGGGTTCGGTAACAAGGATGCAATAGTCAGTATCTTCAACTGTTGTGATCATAGGACAGGCGGTGCCCGGGGGAGCGTCCATTATTACTGTATTTTCGCCTGCATAGGTCTTGAGTTCTTTTATCAGGGGTGATGCCATTGCTTCTCCTATATTCAGAAGTCCTGTATGGAACTGTCCTGAAAAGGCTCTCTCTATGTTCCCTATGATGCGTCCTGTTTCACTGATAGCATCATTGGGACAGACGAGACTACATCCTCCACAACCGTGGCAGAGATCGGGAAATACCATCACTTTTTGTGGCAGTGCTGCAAGCGCATTGTAATTGCAAAAATCAGCACATTTGCCGCAATGCTCGCATTTTTGCTCATCGATTACAGGAACTGGTATCGTAACCTCTTTTACTTTTTCAAGGTCATTGTGTAAAAACAGATTGGAATTTGGCTCCTCCACATCACAGTCAAGGAGGCTGGTTTTTGGAACGGAAAGGAAGAAATTAACAGCAACTGTTGTTTTTCCAGTTCCTCCTTTGCCGCTTGCAACAGTTATTTTCATGTTTGGTGTTTCAGTGGTGGTCATGGCCACTGCAGGAGTTGTTTGCACCAGCTTGCTCGAGCCTGTCATTTTTCCAGGCTTCTATGGCATCATTTACTTTTCCCTGTGCCCCCACGAAAACTTTGATGCTGAACTGGTCGAACATCTGAACGGCTTTCCATCCCAGGCCTCCACAGAGCATGGTTTCAACTCCTACATTTGCGAGTAATTCGGGAGGTAATCCAACACCGCCCATATGTTCACTGGTATTCTCCAGAACATCCACCTTTCCAGTTTCACTGTCGTATATTGTGTAATAAGGAACTTTGCCAAAGTGCTGCCCTACGGGTGAATCTCTTCCACTGTTGTCGGTTGCCGGTATGCATACTTTCATTTTCTCCCTCCTCTGCCCTGTCCGCGACCCATGCCAGCATGTGCCTTGGCAGTTGGACCGGATACTTTTTCCAGAGTTCCTTTATTATACTGTTCAATTGCTTCTTTTACCGACACGCCGGTAGTGGTAACGACTTCTATCCCTGCTGTGGAAAGGACTTCATAGGCATTAGGTCCCACATTACCGGTGATCAAAACATCTGCCTGTATTTTTGCGACTTCCTGGGCAGCCTGTATTCCGGCACCCCCGGTGGCACCTGCTGCAGGATTCTCGACGGCTTCAAATTCTCCGCTCCCGGTGTAGGCAATTGTGAAATAAGGAGCTCTGCCAAAACGGGGCTCAATATCTGAATCAGGTTCATTGCTTTTTGATGTTACGCAAATTTTCATTGTTATTCCTCTTTTGACTTTATTTAGCACATAAAGGAGGAAGTATATATAACTTTCTCAAAACTATATGGCACTGTTCAGTTAAGAAATAAATAGGGGGGATTCATCCCCTATTTAAAGGGGATGAAAAAAATGGGACTGAATGCATTATTAGATTTAATGCCGGTAGACCTTAAATTTTTCGTGCAAAGGAGGAGAAGGGATCTAAAAACGATAGCATTATCCATACTTGTATACCAGCAAGGACTCAGTTTGAGAAAAACCTCAGAACTATTATCATATCTTGGTGAATCAATAAGCTACAGAGGAGTACATTATTGGGTACAGAAATTCGGCTGGTGCGTACAGCCTTATGATGGTAAATTACCAGAAACCATAGTAGTTGATGAAACAAAAGTACAGCTTGGAAGTGAGCACTGGTTCTTATACGCGGCTATAAACCCTGAATCTAAAAGGATAGTATATGCCAGAATCTATACTACAAGAAATCATCTAACTACGAAATCTTTCTTCAAAGAGTTAAAACGAATTTATGGAAAAATGCCAAAGGTGGCAGTTGTGGATGGTGGGCCATGGTACACTATTATGGAGAAATTCGGTGTTAAGAGAGTTGTAATATCCGGTGACATCAGAAATTATATCGAGCGATGGTTCAGATCTTTTAAGAGGAGGGTAAAGGTGTTCGATAAATACTTTCCACATAAAGAGGGCTTCGTTCAGCATATAAATAACTGGATAGATATGTTTGTCGCTTATCATAATTACATTAGAAATCATCAAAATCTAAATTCATATACGCCATATCAATGGGAAAGATGCTTTAACTGAACAGTGCCAACTATATTATAGAAAATCTCTTATGCTATATTTATTGAGCTAATGATGGCCTTTAGATTATATAAGTATGAATACTGCAGTAAGACCTAAAAAACAAATTAATTTAGAAATTACAAAAAAAGAGAGAAAAAGACTGGACTTAGTATGTCCAGTTCTTTGCTGCTTCGATCATTGCCTGAAGGTTCTGGGTCGGAGTCTTGCTCACAATACCGCAACCCGGTGCGAGAAGTTGTACTCCTGCATCGAGAACGTTCTTGGATGCTTCCTTGACGCCTTCGACATTGTCTTCGCCCTGGTTCCAGAGGACACTTACAGGGTCGAGGTTACCTAAGATGAGGGCCTTGTCCACATTTTCAACTGCTGCTGCAGGGTCGACATTCTGGTCTACACTGATTGCGTCTACACCGCAGGTTTCCATGATCGCAAGTCCGTTTGTTGTGTCTCCGCAGATGTGGAGAATGGATGGTACGCCCTTCTCATGGAGTGCTTCAACAATCTTCTGGTGGAATGGAACTACGAAAGTCTTGTAGAAGTCAGCACCAATAAGCTGGTAACTGGCTGTTGGATCAATGATTGCAAAGGTGTCGGCACCGTTCTCGACCTGCTTGAGGGCGTACTGTGTGCAGAACTCAGTGGTGAATTCCATGAGTTTGAGACCAAATTCCTGGTCGGTCATGATGTTCATGAACCAGGAGTCACCATTAAGGTGCTGTGCGAGGGAAAATGGTCCGATCATACTGCCGATGATTGGAAGTTCGTCGCCATATTTGTCTGAGAGGATCTTGACTGCCTTACATACATTTCCGATCCTGCCGTCTTCGATGTTGTAGCCCTCGAATTGTTCGAGGTCTTCGGCCTTGCTGACAACATGGCTGATTACGGATGGCTGCTGTTCCTTGGTACTTGGCTTGATTCCGCATCCGAAAAATTCTGCTTCTGCTGTGATGTCGAAAGGAACACGCACTGCTTCAAATCCTACGACTGTGTGTCCTGCTTCTGCCAATGCTGCCATTTTTACAGGGTCTTCGTGAGCTTCTGGCCAGTAAGCATCTACTGCATCCATCTGTTCTACTGTTCCTGTCTGGGTGGCACAGATAGCAGGCATCCTGTCTACTTCTTTACCTTCAAATACGCGTGCTAATCTCTCTTTGGGTGTATATTCAACCATAACCTTTAACTCCTTAAAACTTATTTTTATTCTAAAAGGTAATCTGGCTACGCATTTAGCATATATATATCTTTTCATGTTTAATTTTCCATGAAAAAAGCGCTATCAATACACTTGTTTTGCTCTTGAGACCTCTCTACTTTACATTACAGCATAAAGCATTGAAGCCACGCCAATCATCAGAGGTTCCATTACCAGATCGATTTCGTTCTTTTCCCCAATCTCTTCAGGTAAGCCACAAGGGATTCCCGGTGTGGACACGAGGCATCTTTCTGCCACCATACCTTCAGATATTGTATTAGGGTTTGGTGTAGCTTCCAGGACCATTGAAAACTTGTGTTCTTCTTCGGGATCATAGGGTATGATGCCCAGTTCTTTGCGAGCCTTTTCCATAGTTTCCCTGTCGGGGTCGTAGGCATACACATCGAAATCCCTTTTTACGAGATGTTGTGCTCCGGCATAACCCACTCTTCCCAGGCCGATTACAAGTATATTTTTTGAGTCGGCATATTTGTAACGGGAGGCGATTTCAGCGTAAACCACTCCGGTGCATACATGATTGGTTGCAATTTTGCCGTTTCTCATATTATGTGCAATAAAAATGTGGTCATCTGCCATCAGTATTATGTCGGCATCACTGGAAACAGCTTCATAGTACCCGGTAACGTCAGGATGCTCGGTTACAGCACCCTCAAGACCGAAATATTCGGTTATAGTAAGCAGGGATGACGAAAAATTGGTAATGATACCGTTGCCGGAAGTTATGGGCACAATACCTACCTTTTCTCCGTCAAGAGTTGTACCGTATATTTGTTTGCATATGTCAGCAATGTCCATTCCTGTTGCTTTTTTGATAGTATTGTTATTGCACTCAAGCTGTTTTGTGAGTCCTTCCAGATCTTGTGGTGTAAGTAGTGCCATATTTATCCTCCTTTTATTGCTTCATATCGGATTTAATGAGTTCAATTGCTTTCTTTCTTTTATCACACATCTCATGCCATGTAGTGCCGATGGATATCAGGGTATAGATTGGTCTTTTCCCCTTACATTTGAATATTTCCAACCCCTTTGATTCATGCAATTGTCGATAGTCATCACCGCCTGAAAGCACATGTTCTCCAACAGGGATAAGTTTTCCATCAGATGCCATCAAATGCTCATAGTTACATTGTTTGCCAACAGGAAGAGGTTTGTTTTCCCTTGTTTTTCCTGCAAAAGTTCCCATTAGCCATTCGAGCAGGTTCACACCACTACTGTGATATACTACGGTAGGTGTCTGGCTGGGAAACCGTGCATCAATTTCAATAACCCGGATTCCTTGGGGGGAGAGGATTGCTTCCACATCCATGATTCCTTTAAGTGACAGATTGCTGGCCAACAGGTGTGCGATTTCCCTGAAATTCACATCCGTTTCCATCGGGGTGACCCGGTGGCAATCGTGTTCCTGATCAATATGGACCCGTGTCTGTTGACCAATCATGAAATTATTCCCGTCACCCACCACTTCCAATGAAACTACTGGTCCGGGTACATATTCTTCAATAACCATCGAATCATCAATGTCTGCAAGTTCACTTTCGTTGTCAATTATGCGCGCGCCCTTGCTGCTGCTCATGCATGGGGGTTTCACAAAATAAGGAGGTGATCGGGGTTTTTCCGAAGGGATGGGTATATCGATCGATTTGAAATATTCTCTTGAACGCTTTTTGTCCATGCTGGTATCATATGCGGCAAAATCGAAAAGAAGAGGGCAATGTAGTTCTGGTTCTATTTTTCTCAAAAAGACAAGGGTGTCAAGGTTTTCATTTGTCGGGATTATGGCATCTGATTGGCGGGATAATTCTATGAGCCTTTCTGGTTTTTCTGTAATATCGAAGCAAAAATGCTCATTCACACTATTACGTATCAGAGGCTTGTTTTTCCTGTCGATCAGATATACCTGAATCCCGGATTTCCTGGCAAGATATGCCACTTCGAAGCCCTGCAGTTTGCCCCCAATCAGACATATCGTTTTCATTCTACCTTCCCAGTATCTGATTGAAATCTTCCTGCTTTGCCGGCTCCATTCCCATACTTTGAAGTCTCTCTACAACACTCCATGCATCACGATTGCGTTCTGTCAGTTCTCTGTCATAGTTAACCACGCCTTCCAGTGCAGATCCGGAAGGAATGATGGATGTAACAACGTTTGCTCCCGCATCCAGGCGGTAAACCATACCTTCCATGCCTTCAAGGTCAAGGGAAGCAGGGATCAACCTGTCCGGGAACATGAGTCTTAGAATAGATATTATCTTCAGTTCTGATTTGCTGCTTCCGGGTTCTCGGCTTGCCAGAGGTGTGCCTTCCTGGGGTACAAATGTCATTACACGTACCATATGGGGATTTGACTTACGCAGGCCTTTGAGGGATATCAGGGTTGATTCGGCTTCTGGTTCGATTTCGGTAAGAATCCCGTCCTCTACACAATAACCAATTTCTTTTGCATTCTGGCGGCAGTTTATTCTCTGGTCGTATATCTGGCCTACCCTGAGCGTGTTGTATAAATTTTGGTCATAGGTTTCCTGATAAAGTGCCAGGAAGTCGGCTCCGTTATCATACATCTGTTTGAGGGTATCTTTTCCCACAACTCCCGGGGAGATCATTATCGGAAGGCCAAGTTTGTCCTTTACTTTCCGCACAGCACTGACCAGTCTTTCAGAATGGTCGTGGTAATAAGGGTCCTCTCCCATTGTCAGGTCTATCATGTGGACAGGATCATTTTCAAGCGCCTCGCATACCTTTTCGACCTCATCGGGTGTGAGCCTGTAGCGGTGGATCTTGTTCTTACAGTTATAGTAGCAAAACGAACACTGATTCTTGCAGTATGTTGAAAAATAAACAAAACTGTACAGGAACACTTTATTCCCAAAAAAGTTATCACGGACCATGCGTGCCACATGGAACAACTTCTGCATCTCTTCTTCATCCTCTATGGCCAGCAGGTCTCTTATCTCCTGGTCCCTGAGCTGGTATCCTTCATTTATTGAGGATGCAAATTTGTCCAGCTGTTCATTGTCCATGTTTTCAAACAAATTATTCACCTGAGATTGGTTGTAATTCCGTTATAGTATGATATAGA
>JBMCCK010000037.1:0-7671 GCA_048619255.1 Methanohalophilus sp.
TTATGACCTCGTCATCTTTCTGTATTCCCAAATCCGCTTCCAGTACTCCCGGGGCGAGCAGGTTTGCACCTTTGCGCAGAAATTTTTTCACATCGTCCTCGATGGTCACGTAACCTGTAAGGTTTTCTTTGCCTGCAAGAATCCTGCGAGCGGCTTCCAGCCGGGGAAGAAGTACCCACTCAAGTTTGCCGATCTCATAACGTATGCTTGCAATAACTTCGCCGTCAACGATAACTTCATCCATGCGGTCTTCGTAGGGTGCCTTGTTGAGCAGCACGACCCTGTCTGTGTCAAGAAGCGGGTTGTTGAACTGTTGTTTTGATATCCGGTTTATGTGTTCGATATCGTGCAAAAAAGCCGGTCTTATATCTCCGGGGGGTGTGACATTTACTTTAACACATTCATCTCCGCAGGTACATTTTTTGCCAAGGACGGCTACATTGCAGCTGTGGCACCATTGCAGCAGCAAATCTCCATGGTATACAGGTTGTGACATCTATGCTGGAAATCCTGTACTGGTTAAATAATATTGTGGTCGTTCTCAGAAGAACTTTGAAGCCAGCGAATTGCCCTGTGATTGACACATCTGTTCGTATGGGCAGTATCCACAGAGCTTTCCCCGCTTTGCCTGTGGCATTTTTCCGCCCTTTATCTTTTCTATCCTTTTGAGGATATTAAGTACTTCCCTGCGCTCAGCTGGGCGAATTTTCACTGGTCTTGCCTGGCCCTGTGAGGCATAAAAAAGCACTGCGGAATTTACCGTTTGGTCGTATTTTTCTTCTGCAAGTATAGCATAGGCTGCCAGAGGTATCCGGTCATTTTTCCAAACACCCTGCTTTGGGGCATTACCGGTTTTTATGAGCAGAGGTATCTTCTGGTTATTGGAACAGACGATTGCCGATGGTGCACCACTTAAGTTTAATTTATCCGAATGCATCAGGGGTTCGATTTCAACGGGTGTTATTAATTCGATTCTATCTTCATCGGATTGGTTCTTTAAATTAGCTGTTATTGCAGGTAACACTTCGTATACATTTTCCACTGCATCTTTGAATTGTTTTTCATCAATATGCTCCAATTCATCGGAATAAATGGTTATTATTTCCTGTACAATCTCTTCGACCCGCTTTTGCAGCAGTGGGAGTATTTCCTGCTGTGACTTGGCAATCTCTGCACAGGAAAGAGCCAGTTATTTTAGCAGTAAATGACGGATGTAAGGTCTTTTCATGTCATCTGCTATTGTTTCATTCCTGCTGGCAAAGTATATTTTGCGGGGGCACTTCGTGTAGAGGACCACTTCCGAAACACTGGAATTTGTTTCGCAGAACATTGTACACATATTTAGAAGTTAACAAATTGCATAATATTTAAGTTGAATGAATATCCGAATGTCGGCAATAGACGAATCGATATTCGTTAAATATATATGCATGCTGGTATTGAGGTAATTGTAGCACATGACCGAGGATGCATCAAAGGAGAACTTACGTCACCGCCTGGCTGAAAAAATGGCCGGTGAGATCACTCTTTCGGATAAGCCCGGGGAGGCCCTGAAAAAATGGAGACTCAATTTCGAGATCGCCCAGACTGATATATCTTCATATCTGGGTGTTTCGCCATCTGTTATAAGTGATTATGAAAGTGGAAGGCGAAAGTCTCCGGGAACCCTTATCGTCAGCAAGATAGTGGATGCTTTGATAAATATTGATTCAGAAAGCGGAGGCCACAAGATACATGCCTATGAAGGCATGCTGTACAGTGATAAGGCATCAAAAGCGGTCTATGCAACTTACGAATACACATATCCAATGCAGCTTGCAAAACTGGCCACTCTGATTGAGGCGGATGTGGCCAACCGGGGTGTGGAAAAACCCCTGTATGGTTTTACGGTGGTAGACAGCAAGAAGGCAATTCTTGAATTGTCTTCCCATGAATTCCAGAAACTTTATGGATGGAGCACAGAACGTGCCATGATATTCACTAAAGTGTCTACAGGGAAATCCCCCATGGTGGCAATCAGGGTCACGAACCTCAAACCTGCAGCCGTGGTTCTGCACGGCCTTAGTATCAGGGATGTGGATCAAATGGCCAAAAAAATGGCAGAAGTCGACAGGATCCCCTTACTGGCAACGACTATGGACCTTGATGAATTGATCGAGGCATTAAAACACTACAGTCAATATCAGGTAATGGAATGATATTTATTTTTGAGCAAAAGGTGATTTGAGCAATGAGCGTAGGGATTGTTTCATACGGTACATATATCCCCAAATTCAGGATAAAAGTGGAGGATATAGCAAAGGTATGGGGTGATAATGCAGATATACTCAGTGCAGGCCTCATGGTGAATGAAAAATCTGTCCCGGATCTGGATGAGGATACTGTAACTATTGCGGTAGAGGCTGCACGGGCTGCAATTTGTCGCAGCAGTCTTGATCCTTCCAGGATAGGAGCAATATATACAGGTTCTGAAAGTCATCCCTATGCGGTCAAACCCACCAGTACAATAGTGGCTGAAGCGGTTGAAGCGACCCCTGAGATGACCGCAGCGGATCTTGAATTTGCCTGTAAGGCAGGAAGTGCCGGTATGCAGGCATGTATGGGATTGGTGCAATCCGGTATGGCAGATCTGGGGCTTGCGATTGGCTCGGACGTATCACAGGGTGCACCCGGAGATGCGCTGGAATATACCGCTGCTGCTGGCGGTGCGGCTTATGTCATAGGCAACAAAGAAGAAGAAATGGTGGCAATCATCGAAGACACCTATTCTTTTACGACCGATACTCCTGATTTCTGGAGACGTGAGGGTATGCCTTATCCCGAACATGGCGGACGTTTCACCGGAGAACCCGGTTATTTCAAACACGTTCTGGGTGCTGCAAAAGGTCTGATGAATAAACTTGGCACCTCAGCTGAGGATTACGATTATGCAGTATTCCATCAACCCAATGGTAAGTTCCCCTCCAAGGTGGCAAAGATGCTGGGATTCAGTCAGGAAAAAATTGCTCCCGGCCTTGTGGTCACAAGATTGGGTAATACCTATTCCGGTTCATGCCTGATGGGTATTGCAGCTACTCTTGATCAGGCAAAGCCCGGAGACAGGATATTTGCCACAGCCTTTGGTTCTGGTGCAGGAGCAGATGCCTTCAGTTTCAGGGTAACGGACAAGATCAATAAGATAAGGGATAAAGCTCCCCGGGTAGAGGAATTGCTTGCAAATCCTGTCTACATGGATTATGCAATGTATGCAAAGCATAAAGGCAAGATTAAAAGGTCGTGAGGGGATAAAAATGAGAGACGTTGCAATTATCGGAAGTTATACTACCAAATTTGGTGAGATGTGGGAGCGCTCTTTCCGTGATATAGTTGTTGAGGCGGGAGTTGGAGCCCTTGAGGATGCCGGAGTCGGTGGAGAAAGTATCGACAGTATGTTTGTCGGTAATATGAGCGGCGGACAGTTTGTTGAACAGGAACACATCGGTGCCCTGATCGCTGATTATTCCGGTCTGGCAGCCGGTCTGCATATCCCTTCCACCCGTGTGGAGGCCGCCTGTGCTTCAGGGGGGCTTGCTTTCAGGCAGGGAATACAGTCCGTTGCATCTGGTTACAATGATATAGTGGTAGCTGCAGGCGTTGAAAAAATGACAGACGTTTCCTCCGTTGGCGCTTCTTCAGCCCTTGCGGCAGCAGCTGACCGGGAGTGGGAGGGTATGATGGGTGCCACCTTCCCCGGTCTGTATGCCATGATAGCCCGTATGCATATGCAGCAATACGGAACTACCAGTGAACAGCTTGCACAGGTTGCTGTGAAAAATCATAAGAATGGTACCAATAATCCAATTGCCCAGTACAGGAATAATATCACAGTGGATAAAGTGCTTAATTCCATTATGGTTGCTGACCCCCTGCATATTTTTGATTGCTCTCCGATAACTGACGGAGCAGCCGCTCTTGTGCTGGCTCCTGCCGAAGAAGCCCACAAATACACCGACACTCCGATATACATAAAGGGGTCTGGACAGGCAAGTGATACTATTGCCCTGCATGACCGTCGTGACATTACCACTCTTGATGCGAGTGTCTATGCTGCAAAGAGGGCCTATGAGATGGCAGGAATCAGGCCGGATGATGTCGATGTGGCAGAGGTGCATGATTGTTTCACCATTGCAGAAATATGTGCCATCGAAGACCTTGGATTCGTAGAGAAAGGGCTGGGTGGCAGATTCGTTGAAGAAGGCAATACAGCGATTGGCGGCAAGATTCCTGTAAATACTTCAGGCGGGTTGAAAGCTTGTGGTCATCCTGTGGGTGCGACAGGCATCAAACAGGCTGCAGAGATTGTCAACCAGCTTCGTGGAGAAGCAGGGAAGAGACAGGTAGAGGGTGCCAAGATCGGACTGGCCCATAATGTAGGAGGGTCCGGTGCGACTGCACTTGTACATATATTAGGCAGGGAGAGGTGATTATAGATGTCTGTTGCAAGATTCTGGAGACAGCAGGTACAGAGATATAATCTCGTAGGTAACCATTGTAGAAACTGTGATGAATACTATTATCCTCCGAGGACTACCTGTCCGTTTTGCAGAAGGAACGGGGAGATGGAGGAATACAAGTTCAGTGGCAAAGGTGAAATTGTAACCTATACGATAATTCATTCAGCAGCTGAAGGATTTGAACACCAGACCCCGTATGTGCTGGGTATTGTGAAACTGGAAGAAGGCCCACGACTCACATCCCAGATCATAGCACAACCAGAGGATGTGAACATCGGTATGAAGGTAAGGCCTGTGTTCCGCAAACTCGGTGAAAGCGGGGATAAGGGTATGCTTCATTACGGTACCAAATTCACACCGGCGTGATGAGATGCTTGAGGTAGAAGTAAAATCCCGTATCGACCTGTCTTATGCCCGTGAAGTTCTTGACAGGCTTGATGCAAAATTCCTGGAAACAGAGGAGCATTTTGATATTTACTATAATGCTCCGCACCGGGATTTTGCAGAAACGGACGAAGCTTTACGTATACGCTCTGTTAATGACAAGCAGGTTCTGACCTACAAGGGTAAAAAACTGGACGAAATAACCAAAAGTCGTGAGGAGGTCCAGACTCATGTGGAAGCCGAAGCCATGATACAGATTCTGGAAAGACTTGGTTTCAAAGAAACTGCCAGGGTTCAGAAGGTGAGGGATGTTTTCAAAGTAGGTGACATCACCCTGTGCCTGGACGAAGTGGATTCCCTGGGTCAGTTCATCGAGTTTGAGATAATCTCGGATGCTGATATGGAAGAAAGTAAAAAACGCATTTTTGCCATGATGGAAAGTTTTGGCCTTAAACCTGAAGATTCCATCCGTAAATCCTATCTGGAACTCGTTATGGAGTAAGCAGTCTTTCGTGTAAAGTTTTTGGGGATATGGTCCAATGTCAGCCAGCACAGTAGGACTTAGTTTAATTGTAATTGGACTGATTTTACTTATTGGCAAATGGATTCGGGTCGTATCTCCTCCCCTTCAAAAACTGTTCATCCCCAGCTCACTTATAGGAGGTTTTCTGGGTTTGTTTCTGGGTCCCGAGATTCTGGGAAATGTGGTTTCCTGGGCTGGTATCACCGGTACTTTTCTTTCGGGCGGTTTATTTCCAGAGGATATGCTTGATGTATGGATAGCTTTGCCCGGGCTTTTCATAAATATCATATTCGCTACACTCTTTCTTGGCAAAAAAATACCCTCTCTGCGTCAGATGTGGATACTGGCAGGTCCTCAGATCACTCACGGGCAGACCATAGCATGGGGACAGTACGTATTCGGGATACTGGTAACTATTCTGATTTTAACTCCGTTTTTTGGAATAGATCCCATGGCTGGCGCCCTTATTGAGATATCCTTTGAAGGAGGGCATGGTACTGCTGCGGGAATGGCTGCTACTTTCGAAGAACTGGGATTTGAGGAAGCAGGTGATCTTTCCCTTGGTCTTGCAACCATAGGTATCCTTTTTGGTGTCATATTTGGTATCGTGATGCTCAATTATGGTGTCAGGACCGGTAAAACAATGGTGCTGCAAAATCCTGAAGAAATATCTCTCGATGCAAGTCGCCAGACTGGTATAATTGATTTTGATGCAAGGGAATCCGCCGGCAAGATCACAACAAGGCCTGAATCAATTGAGCCTCTTTCACTCCATTTTGCCTATGTGGGAGTTGCGATTGGGATTGGATATGTGATTCTTCAGGCACTTATCCAAATCGAGAAAATCACCTGGGGTCAGGCAACCGATATCTACCTCATGACCTATATCCCCCTCTTTCCCCTGGCAATGATTGGGGGTATTATCCTTCAGATGTTCCTTGACAGATATGATGTTCACCAAACGCTGGACCGGGGGCTAATGATGAGGATACAGGGTTTGTCCCTGGACATATTGATAACCAGTGCCATAGCGACCCTTTCCTTGACAGTCATTGGAAACAACCTGATGCCGTTCCTGATTCTGGCAACAGTTGGAATTGTATGGAACCTGGTTGCATTCATGTACCTGGGCCCGCGGATGATGCCAACTTACTGGTTTGAAAGGAGCATAGGTAATTTCGGACAATCGATGGGCATGACAGCAAGTGGTCTTCTGCTGATGAGAATAGCGGATCCGGATAACAGGTCCCCGGCGATGGAAGGATTTGGTTATAAGCAGTTATTATTCGAACCGATAGTAGGCGGTGGTGTGTTTACAGCCGCTTCCGTACCCCTGATATTCTATTTCGGGCCGGTGCCTGTACTCCTACTGGCTTTTGTTGTTATGTTATTCTGGATGGGACTGGGAATATTATATTTTGGAAAAAAGTAAAAAGGAAAAAAGATCAGGCTGAAATCAGCCAATCTGTGTTCCATTCTTTGCTTCTTTTTCAGGGGAAAGCAGAATTGCACCACCGTCTTCATCCACTCCGGCAAGTACCATGCCGAAAGATTTGACACCGCAGAGTTTGGCAGGTTTGAGATTGGCCAGTACGATTACCTGTCTGCCCTTTACTTCTTCGGGGCTATGGGTCAGGGCAATTCCGGCGACTATCTGGCGTGGTGTTTCTTCGCCGATATCAACTTCCAGCCTGAGTAATTTGTCGGCCTTTTCGACCTTTTCAGCTTCAACAATGGTGCCTACACGCATATCGAGTTTACCGAAATCTTCGAAGGTGATTTCTTCGTTATCTGTCATTATTTGTTCTCCTTTCTTGCGGTTTTGTTTTTCATTGGCTTCTTTGACCCGCTGTGAGGCAATGGCTTCCATCTTTTCTATGGTTTCATCCTCTATTTTCTTGAAGAGGATGGAGGGTTTGTTAAGGGATATACCCGATTCAATAGGCACGGTTCCCTGGCTGTAGAGTGCTGTGTGGACATCGCTTTCCATACCGAGCTGTTTCCAGGCATTTTCGGCCTTTTCAGGAATCAGGGGTTCATAAAGCAGAGTGAGGGCTTTGCTGATCTGCATGCAGTTTTTGAGTACGCGGCCACATTCCTCTTTGTCTTCCTTTATCAGGTTCCAGGGTTCTCTGGACTGGAAATAGATATTTCCATAGGAAGCAAGGGTCATCACGCTGTCTGCATATTTTTTGAACTCATACTTTTCCATTGCCTCACTTGCCTCATCAATGGTATTCTGGATTGTTTCCATGACTTCATCATCAAGTT
>JBMCCK010000038.1:0-7639 GCA_048619255.1 Methanohalophilus sp.
TTTTCACAAATCGCGGTAAGGTTTACTGGCAAAAGGTCTATGATATTCCCAGGGGAAGTCGCCAGTCCAGAGGCAAGGCTATTGTTAACCTGCTGGAACTTGCTGAAGGTGAATCCGTAAATGCCATGATTCCGGTACATGATTTTGAGAAGGATCGTTACCTTTTCATGGGTACCCGTGATGGGACCATAAAACGTTGCAGTCTTTCGGATTTCAGTAATCCTCGTAAGGCCGGTATTATTGCGATTTCCCTGAAAGAGGGGGATGAACTTGTAAATGTCCTCCAGACCGACGGAAATCAGGATATAATGCTGGCTTCAAGGCATGGTAAAGCCCTCCGTATCTCTGAAGAAGATGTGCGTGTGATGGGCAGGACGGCACGTGGTGTGAGGGGTATGAAACTGACAGGTGAGGATGTTATTGTAAGCCTGGATGTTGTAGATTCTGATGCTACCCTGCTGACAGTTACAGAGAATGGTTTTGGTAAACGCACGCCATTTGATGAGTACCGCACCCTTCGTCGTGGAGGGCAGGGAGTGATAACCATTTTCACTGATATGCGCAATGGTCCCGTGGTCACTGTAAAAACAGTGGAAGATGATAACGAGATCATCCTGACAAGCTCTGCCGGCATTGTGATACGTATCCCTGTGACAGATATTAGAGTGCAGGGACGTAATACCAAGGGTGTAAAAATTATGAATATCAGGGAGAAGGATAAAGTGGTCAGTTTGGCCAGAATTAAAAAAGAGGAGTAAGTGTAGTCTTTAAGGTTACACTTATTTCCCGTAACATTTTTTAATATGTTCTGTAGGTGTCGGTTCTGTCATATAACTGACTGCAACGGCTACGATTGCTGCAAGGGGTGTTGCAACGAGAATCGGGTCCACAACTGTCCAGGTACCGGTCAGGAGAGTATCCGTTCCGAATATGAATTTGCAGATTCCCAGTGGGACTGCTTCTTTTGCATGAACAAAACCCAGCCAGAACAGGCTTGCAAAGGTTCCAACTAATAGGCTTGCAGTCGCTCCTTCTTTTGTCATGCGCGGCCAGAACAAAGCTCCTGCATACATCGGTAAAAAGGCCGCTGCACATAATCCAAAAAAGATTGCTGTGGCACGGGCGATTATACTAATGGGCAAAATGTAAGCCAATATCACACTTATCAGAATGGTCGTTGCAATTCCCAATCTTGTAATATTGATAGTTTTGCCAACTTCACCTTTTTTAACAAACTGGCGATAGAAATCATGTCCGATTGATGTTCCCATTGTATGGTACTGGGAACTTAAAGTTGACATGGCGGCTGCCAGTAAGGTTAACATGAATAGGATGACAAAAGTTTCAGGCATTGCATTGTTGATATATTGTGGAATTATCAGGTCGGTATTTCCTCCCACTACAGCTACGGATATCAACCCTTCTGTTTTGTAAAAGAAAGCATTGGAAAGAGAACCGACTATAAAGGCAACCCCTGTCATCATCAAAATGAATGGCCCGCCTACAAGGACTGCCCTGTTCAATGCCCTGTCATTTTCCACAGTCATGAACCTAACAGCCAGTTGAGGTTGGGCAAGGACACCGATACCCACTCCCAGTATCAGGGTAGATACCAATGTCCACCAGATAGGCGAGCCCAGGGCGGGCATTGCTGTCCATCCCAGATGTCCTCCCGCTGCAAGTGAATCAGGAACCAGGGGTGTCATTGCTGTGAGTGTCTGGTGTGCTTCAGTGATCCCCCCTAGTTTGATGTAGGTAAGTGTAAGCAGGACAAGCATTCCTACGAACATGAATGCTCCCTGAAGAGCATCGGTGTACATAACTGCTATCAAACCCCCGGTGATTACGTATGCTGCAACAATTACCGTAAGTAAAAGGACTGCCACATCATAGTTAATGCCGAGTGTGGTTTCTACAAACCGGGCTCCGCCAATCAGCACGATTCCTGCATAAAGGGGCATAAATACTCCAATGAGGGCACCCGAAAAACCCTGTATGAAACGTGACTGGAATCTGCGTCCCAGTAACTCAGGAAATGTAACCGCTTTCAGTCTTAATCCCATACGGCGCGTTCTGGATCCGAAAAACACAAATGCGATGAGAATCCCGACAATAATGTTCATTACCGCAAGCCAGAGCAATCCCATTCCCAGTGCGCCGGCAGACCCGCCAAAACCAATGATTGCCGAGGTACTGATAAATGTGGCACCATATGAAAGGGCAAGTATATAGGGATTGATGTGCCTGCCGGCGACCATATAATCGTCAATTTCCTTTGTTTTTTTGTATCCAAGCATTCCCAGATAAAAAATTATCATAAGGTAGATCAGGATAATTACACCAAGGACGGGTGTGCTTATCATGAGCATGCCTCCGTTTCCTCTCCGTCATTCCATTTCAGTATACCGTATATCATGCAGCTTATTGCACCTGCTATGCACAGGATGTATGCTATCCATATTTGGGGGTCTTCTATTCCAAGCATGAGGGCACCTCTATATATGCTATATTGACACATGCTAACATATTTCATAAATATGTTTTTATTGAAATGTGTAACAGTGTTAATATCTGGAAAATACTTGCCTCCTCCTTTTTTATTCACTAAAGAAAGCACAGGATGTTGTATTATCTCTGGTAATCAATAATTTTCATGCAAGCGATTGAATTACCCAAAAAGAATATAGGGCACGTAAGACATTCCCATATAATTCCGCAGAAGGACGCTGCGACCAAATCTTTTTATGTAAATATACTTACTATTGACCCTATATCCGATTAAAAAAAAAGAAGGCTTATGAGATGGAACTTGAAAACTTAAGGCACGGTACTGAACTCATTAAAAGAGGGTTTGCCAGAATGCAGAAAGGCGGGGTAATCATGGATGTAACCAACCCCGAGCAGGCGAGAATCGCCGAAGAAGCAGGGGCTGTGGCTGTAATGGCCCTGCAGGCAGTTCCGGCTGATATCCGTAAGGCAGGTGGAGTGGCCAGGATGGCAGACCCGGAAATCGTTGCGCAGATAATTGATACCGTAACAATTCCTGTAATGGCAAAGGCCAGGATCGGGCATTTTGTGGAAGCCGAAATCCTTGAATCCCTGGGAGCTGATATGGTCGATGAGTCTGAAGTCCTGACTCCTGCAGATGAAATGTATCATATTGATAAAACCGGGTTTACTGTTCCTTTTGTATGTGGTGCAAGAAATCTCGGAGAAGCCCTGAGGCGCATCAATGAAGGGGCGGCAATGATACGTACCAAAGGTGAAGCAGGTACCGGGGATGTCCGTGAGGCAGTTCGCCACATGAAAAAGATCATGGGGGAAGTACGTGAACTTGCCGGCAAGGATAAGGAAGAACTTATCAAGGTTGCCCGTGATATCGAAGCACCCATAGAACTTGTTCTGGAATCTGCAGACTTACAGCGTTTGCCTGTGGTAAACTTTGCAGCAGGTGGTGTTGCCACTCCCGCAGATGCTGCCCTAATGATGAGGCTGGGTGCGGATGGTGTATTCGTAGGCTCTGGAATTTTCAAGGCTGAAAACCCTGAAATGATGGCTAAAGCAGTTGTGGAAGCCGTTAATAATTATGATAACCCCGAAAAACTGGCAGAGATTTCCAGGGGAATCGGTTCAGGAATGAAGGGCATGAGTGCTGACACTATACCCCCTGAAGAAGCTTTGCAGACACGTGGCTGGTAAATTATCAACGGTGAAATTGATGCGTATCGGTATAATCGCCATACAGGGTGATGTTTCCGAACATATTGATGCCGTAGAACGTGCTCTTTGTGAAAAGGGCATTGAAGGAGTAGTGCTGGAAATCCGTCATGAAGGCATTGTACCCCGGTGTGACGCCGTCATACTACCCGGAGGAGAAAGTACAACATTGGGCCGTCTGATTGAAAGAGAAGGAATTGCAGGTGAAATTCAGAATGCTGCAAAGAACGGTATTCCTGTACTTGGCACCTGTGCAGGCTTGATCCTTGTTGCAACCCGCGGGGACGAACAGGTTCACAAGACCCATCAGCATCTTCTCGGTCTGATGGATGTAAAAGTGAATCGGAACGCTTTCGGAAGGCAGCGGGAATCCTTTGAAGTTGATCTGAACCTTCCATTTCTGGATTCTCCCTATACAGCAATTTTCATCCGGGCCCCTGCAATCATGGATGCAGGCCCGGAAGTTGAGGTATTGTCAGCAATTAATGGGAGAATTGTAGCAGCAAGGCAAAACAATGTACTTGCTCTTGCTTTCCACCCCGAACTGACGCCTGATCTACGGTTGCATCATTATTTCCTGGATATGATCTCGGTTACCTGGTCAGAAATTAAAAAATCATAAATGTAATATACATCTACCTTACTATTTTTATCATCTATCAAGGAGATCTAAATATGGTAAAACTCACAGAAGATATGAAAGAATCAATTGCCAATGTCAGGCCGCTTCCTTTTGCAACCGCCTCTAAAGATGGTATACCAAATGTCATTCCTATTGGTATGTGCAAACTGATGGATGATGCAACTATCTGGATTGTGGATAACTACTTTATGAAAACCCGCAATAATCTTGAAGAAAATCCTAAAGCATCACTTTATGTGTGGGGGGAAGGCTCAAAGGGCTGTTTTCAGATAAAAGGTGATGTGGAAATTAAGACTGAAGGTGATGATTACGATGCTGCATATGCTATGGCAAAGGAAAAAGGAGAGAAATATCCTGCCAAAGCCTTGATTGTCATGAAAATTACCGATGTCTTTGAATGTAAAGGTGGCCCTGAAGCTGGAAAGAAGTTGCTCTGAAATTATGTTAGTCCTTTTTTTGGACTAGCTCTGAATCTTTTTCATACCATTCATAGAGCTCGGTTGCCCATTCGATGGCTTCTTTTTCTGTACCCACAAGGTAGCTGTTGTCATAACGGCATTTTTTCAACATAAGGGATAACAGGAAATATTTATCAGAAGCAATTAGTAAGGAGGGCATAACTTCTCCTTTGTAAATCAATATGCGGGAATTGTCTGAATTTTTTAGTATTTGGGTTGTTTCAGGGTAATCATTTTTCATTTTTTCAAATATTGGTTCTGTCATTATCAGTGATATGTCTGCTCCCTTTGAGGCTATTTCAGAGGCAAGCGGGGGATAGTCTGGATGATAAACTGCAATAAAAGATTTGATCCAGGTAGAGGCCTTTGTAAGTGGTTTTATTTTTGCGAAAGGATCGAATGCGTCTGTAAGGGGTGGTACGATATACTCACTATTATGTAAATTTCCGATATGGAGCAATAATTCTTTTGGGATAGGGGTTAAATCATGTTCATTTAAATAATCAAAATGGTCTTCAAGTACATCAAATGTTTTAAAGACCTCCTGGAGCATGTGTGTCAGCAGCAGGCCAATTCTGGTTAGTGAATACGTACCATTTTCCTGAATTATAAGGCCGTTTTCTTTCAATATTTTTATCTGGGGAAGAATTGAAGGCGAAGTTTCATCAAGAATCTCTTTTATTTCATCAATATCTTTTTTGCCTTCCATAAGCAGGAGAAGAAGGCGCTTACGTTTTTCGGAAAAACATGTAATGTCAATAAGTGAGCGCCTCATATCTATTCTTCCTGCTTTGCGTTTAATTGGTATAAAATATGTCTACAAATTGACTTCTTTTATATATTTTATATATGTTAATTAGATTATATCTCTTTATACTTTTTGGAGTGAGCATCATTTATTATCAGCTATCTTTTCTTATTATCTCTACTGTATCCCTGTCATAGTATAGCTTCTTTTCAAATATTGCTATTGAGGGTGGCTTTATAGGTGGCCTTATATCAGTTGTGAGGAAAAGATATCCTATGACATGAGTGTAGTACTCAAGGTAGCCCTTTATGACACGGTTTAGTCCCTCGATTCTTCTTCCTGCAATAAGGATTACGAACCATTGAAGGATAAAACAGACTCCTGTAAATATCCCGTATATATAGAGTACAATTCCTATAAGAATGGAATAAATGATCCTGAAAAACAATTCCAGTCTGCTGGCTTTCTTCTCATAAGAGAAGAGCTGTTTCATATTTGAATTATGGATAACCATGCCACACCTATCCTCAATTCTCTATATATACAATATAATTAATTTTTATAAATAACTATTGTATTATAATATAGTTGAAGATATAATTATATGTAGCTGATAATTGATATCCAGAGATGAAATATAATTTGAAATAAAAAGGGGCGGGAGATTTACTCTTCAGAAGTTTCTCCCTCTTCACCGCCACCAAGAATTTCATCGATGGTTTTGTCTCCGTATCCAACAACTTTTGTGTTGATCTGGACAATATCCGGAGCTATTTCCCTTCCTCTGAAGATTTTACGGCGGCGCATTCCTTTGTCTTTTGCCTTATATCCGACACCTTCGGCTACGAGTAACCTCTGCCTTTTGGGACCGGGTACGTTCTTGCGCATGACAAAACCGCTTCTGTCACTTCCTCCAGTTATCTGGATGGTGTAACCGGGAAGACCGACTACTGTTCCTTCTACAGTTTCGCCTATTGCTTTTCCTATGAACTTATTTGCCTCGGCACCACTTACATCGAACTGGTATGCTTTGGCTTTTGGATCTGATACGACAATTTTGAAATCTACCATTATTTACCTCCAACATCAATTAATATTATTACTTAGCCCAGAACGGATTATCCCTGCGTTTTATTTCAAGGAAAGCATCAAGGGTTTCCATTTCATCTGCCGAAAGTGAGTCAAGTATTTCCGTTTCAAGCACCTTTGCATGCTTTTCGGGAATATTTGAGTAAAGTACATCACCTTCTTTGATCTGTCGGCCTACTGTAGGTCCATCAATCGCCATTGCAACTTCCATCCCTGCACTGGCTTCCTTGATATTTTCTCCTTCTAATTGGAGTCCCTTGATAGTGCCTACAACTCTGCCACTGTTATCTGTAACACCGATGTTAGTTTTGACTTTTCCACCTGTGATTCTTACACCAACAACAGCAGGTTTGCTTTGTCTGAACGTACATCCCGGAAGAAGCAGGAATCTTGCAGGCTTGACTATAAGCTGGGATATTGTTTTTTCGGATTTTTCCTTCTTTTCTTTGACCCAGTCTTTGTAATCATCAATAAGCCTGTAAATAACGTCGTTCTGGAATACTTTAAGATCGGCGCCCTTTGCTTTTTCTTTTGCATCAGGTAACATCTTCACATTAAAACCAATAAGAACTGCATTAAAAGGATCTTCGATAGCTGAAACCTCGATAATATCCCTCTGGGATATGTCTCCCACTTCGGCTTTTCTGATGGGTATGTCCTCCTTCTGGAGTTCATTCACAAGCGCTTCCAGTGATCCGATTGTATCTGCTTTAAGAGTCACACCTGTGGTGCCCGTACTAATCTGTACCTCGTCAAGTTCCTCTTGAACCTCTTTGACAATAGTTTCAATATTTTCTGGGTTAGCCGCTCTTACAGTGGCTCCTGAGAGGGCATCACCAAGATTTGGCGCAGATATCTTTACACCAATAGCAGCCGTAACTGATTCCACATTCTGGAACTTTTCCTCGGCGGATATTTCACCCATTGGATTTGGTTTTAGCAAAGCCCTCACTTTGGTCTGAATAGGCTCACCAAGACTTCCGA
>JBMCCK010000039.1:0-7621 GCA_048619255.1 Methanohalophilus sp.
ATTCATTCAAAGAAGTCGTGGAAGGCTGCCCAGTACCTGTTGTTATAGCAGGTGGTCCCCAGATGGAAACAGAAGAAGACCTCCTGCAGATGATACATGATTCACTGGAAGCAGGCGGCAGAGGTGTTGCAATCGGCAGAAATGTATTCCAGTCCGAAGACCCGGTTGTTACCGTATCTAAAATATCCCGCATTGTACATGGTGGAGAAACTGTAGAAGAAGTCCTCAATCGATAAAATTTGAAAAGAAGAGAGCAAGACCATGTAAGTGGTATGGCCAAATGAAGATATGTTAGGTGGTGGTACGATATGAAAATGGTCTTGCCTAATAAAGTGTATATACAATCCTCTATAAATACTTTTTTAACAATATAATCATTATGATGAGAAATTAAAAGATATATATACAAATAAATATGATTTAAAAATATTGACAGATCACACAACTCTATAAGTGAGCAAACGTTGTTAGATTTTAATTGTTCATAATTATTGTACAATTTTGAAATAGTTCGATAGAATTAAATGTCATGGAAATATGGAGAATGAGATCACTTTTATTGATATTATACTATTTATCGAGGATTAAATTATGGACAAATATGAGCAGGTTATCGAACTGGCAAAACGACGCGGATTCCTGTGGAACTCTTTTGAATTATATGGAGGTACTGCCGGATTCTATGACTACGGACCCTTGGGAAGTACCCTGAAACGCAGAATAGAGAACATATGGAGGCAATTCTATGTTGTCCGGGAAGGCTTTATGGAAATCGAAACCCCTACCATTGGTATTGAGGACATATTCGTAGCTTCGGGTCATGTGGGTGGCTTCTCCGATCCTCTGTGTGAGTGTGAACAATGCAAAGAGGCCTTCCGGGCAGATCACCTGATAGAGGACTACGTAGCGGTTGCGGATGCATTAAGCAATGAAGAAGTAGATGAAATGATCAGCAAATATGATATTTGCTGCCCGGATTGTGAGGGAAAACTCGGAAAGGCCAGGGAGTTTAACCTGATGTTTGAGACGAGCATAGGACCCGGGAATGGCAGACCCGGATACCTGCGTCCGGAAACCGCCCAGGGAATCTTCATTGATTTCCAGAGGCTGGCACGTTATTACAGGGAAAAATTGCCCTTTGGGGTAACCCAGATAGGTAAATCATACCGTAATGAGATATCCCCGCGACAGGGTGTCATAAGACTCAGGGAATTTACCCAGGCTGAGGCTGAAATATTCATCCATCCACAAGAAAAAATACATCCCGAAATTGCTGCAGTTGAAAATGACCTGATAATACTTTATTCCGATAAAGCCCAGGAAAGAGGAGAACCGGAAGAAATGACAATTCGGGAAGCAATCGACAACAATATCATTGCCCACGAATTCCTTGCCTATCATATTGCTCTTACCAACCGTTTCCTCAAACGTATTGGTATTTCTCCCGACAAACTGAGATTTCGCCAGCATAAGAAGGATGAAATGGCACATTATGCAATCGATTGCTGGGATGGCGAAATCAAAACAACTCGTTTTGGATGGATAGAAACAGTGGGTATTGCTGATCGTACTGACTATGACCTGAATGCCCATGCAAAAATGAGCAAAGACGAACTGGCTGTCTATATTGAATATGATGAACCTAAAATGGTGAAAAAATTTGCTGTAAAACCGGACATGGGAAAACTAGGGCCTCTGTTCAGGAAAAAAGCAAAGGATGTTGCAGAAGCCCTCAAACAACTCGGACCTGAAGAACTTGAAAAAGATGGCGATATAAACATAGTAGTCAACGGCGAGGAAGTTTCAGTACCAAAAGATGTTGTTTCAGCTGAGGAAGTGGAAGAGAAAATAAGCGGGGAAACTGTGGTACCCCATGTGATCGAACCTTCCTACGGAATCGACAGGATATTCTATACATTACTGGAACATGCTTATGAGACCGAAATGGCCCCTACAGCTGAAGAAGAAAAGGAAGAAGAGCGCATTCTTCTCAAATTTAAGAGCGAAATCGCCCCAATACAGGTAGCAGTCCTGCCACTTATGAAAAACAGTGATGAACTGGTCAGTAAAGGCAGGCAGATCGTAAGTAACCTCAAGGACATGGGATTGATGGTGGCTTATGATGATTCGGGAACCATCGGAAGAAGATACCGCCGGAATGACGAAATTGGTACTCCATATTCGGTAACTATTGACTATGACACCCTTGAAGATGATACCGTTACGATTCGTGAGAGAGATACCATGAAACAGGTTCGCACCCCTGTAAGTAACCTTGAAGGGAATCTGGATAAATTAATCAGGGGAAAGATGGCGTTTGAGGAGGCCGGAAGGCCCCTCTAATACTTTCAGCCCGCACTGACAAGTTATTAATAAAAATTATTTGTTATTTCCCTTTAAAGATAAGTAAAGGGTAATATGGTAAAGTACATACAACACCCCCTGATAAAACCCGATTCTGCAGAACAACGTCTCTACCAGCTTGACCTGGCAGGCAAAGCGCTTTCCTCATCTACACTGGTAGTCCTTCCCACAGGACTGGGCAAAACAATAGTAGCCCTGCTTGTTATGGCGTCAAGACTGGAAACCACGGGAAAAAAAGTGGTGATGCTATCACCCACAAAACCACTGGTCGAACAACACGCAGCTTTTTTTAGCCAGATGCTAAACCTGGAACCTGAAGAAGTGATGACTTTTACGGGAAATCTTCCTCCTGCAAAGAGGGAAACGATGTGGGAAAAGGGGAGGGTAATAGTATCCACACCACAGGTTATCGAGAACGACCTGCTCACAAAAAGGATCAGTCTACGGGATGTGGCCCACATAACATTCGACGAAGCACACCGTGCTGTTGGAAACTATTCATATACCTACATTGCAGAGGAATACTTCAACCAGGCAAAAGACCCCCTGTGTCTGGCAATTACAGCAAGCCCAGGAAGCTCTGATGAAAAGATAGCAGAGGTCTGCGAAAGTCTGCATATCGAAAAGGTGGCAGTCAAAACAGAAGATGATTCTGATGTTGCCCCTTATATACACCATAAACAAGTCGAATGGGTTCACTTAAAATTGCCCGATGAAATGCAAAGGCTTAAAGGCTTGCTGGATAAGGTCCTGGAAGACAGAATTCAAAAGCTGGATGAAGTCGGATACAGGATGCCCTACGGGAAGAAAACCTCAAAAAAGGAACTACTGGGACTTCAAAGAAAAATGCAGGGCCAGCTCAGAAGTGGAAACCCCGATCCTTCCGTATACAGCTCCATATCCCTCATGGCAGAAATCCTCAAAGCAGGCCATGCAATAGAAGTCATTGAAACCCAGGGCGTAGGGGCTCTTGCCAGATATGTGGACCGCCTGGAGAGGGAAGCCTGTACAAAAGGAGCGAGTAAAGCTTCTAAAAGACTCATGGAAGACCTGTTCATGAAACAATTATCCCATCGTCTTAAAGAGTGCGATGCAGAGCATCCCAAACTTGAGACAGTGTGTGACATTGTAAAAGAACAATTAACCTCCAATCCAGATTCAAGGGTGATCGTTTTTACCAATTTCAGGGACACCGCAGAAATGGTAACTGATGCACTATCAGAGATTGAAGACATAAATCCAGTGAAATTCGTAGGGCAAAGTTCAAAATATAAAGACAAAGGACTAACCCAGAAACAACAGGTCGAAATCATCGATCATTTCAAACAGGGTAACTTCAATGTACTTGTTGCAACTTCCGTTGCTGAAGAGGGACTGGACATACCTGCAACAGACCTGGTTGTTTTTTATGAACCAATTCCCTCGGAAATACGCAGTATCCAGAGAAAGGGGAGAACCGGCCGCAAACATGCCGGCAGGGTTATAGTTCTGGTAACAAAGGGAACCCGGGATGAAGGTTACTACTGGAGCAGTGCAAACCGGGAAAAGAAGATGCAGGGCAATATCAGACAATTTCAGGAAACACTGGCCACAGATGAACAAGAAAATCCTTTCATAAAAGAAAAGCAGCGCAGTCTTGAAGATTTCGACAACAATGTGGAACCTGCAGATGAAAACGGACCGGAAGTCGTGGCGGATCAAAGAGAGATACGCAGTACTGTAACACGCAATCTACAAAAAGCAGGTGCATCCCTTAGTGTAAAAACCCTCGAAGTGGGAGATTACGTTGTCAGTGAGAATGTCGCTATCGAGAGAAAGGAAACCGGGGATTTCGTGAATTCACTTATTGAAGGGAAGCTCTTCGAGCAAATTTCAAACCTGACACGCACTTATGAAAAAACCATCCTGATTATCGAAGGAGAAGGACTATTCAACGCCCGGCGTATCAATCCCTCTTCCATTTACGGTGCAATGTTATCAATATCAATGGATTTTGAAACAACTATTCTCCATACGAGGGACGCAGAAGAAACAGCATCCCTCATAATGCAGATAGCAAAAAGACAGCAGGGAAAGGATAAAAAACCTATCAATCCCCATGGGAAAAAGGCTGCTCCTATCCTTTCGAAACAACAGGAATATATTGTATCCGCAATACCCCAGCTTGGACCACAGGCAGCACGCAACCTGCTGGAACATTTTGGATCTGTGGAAGCCGTAATGAAGGCTTGCGAAGAAGAGCTAAGGGAAGTGAAACTCATTGGCCCTAAAACCGCTGCACGTATAAGAGAAGTGGTTTGTAGCGAATATAAAGGATAAGATCAGGTATTATGTCTTATCCTTTCCAGAATAGTAACTCCCCTCTCAATAAGATCAAAAGCATCTTCTACACGTCGGGGATCTGATTCTGATTGAATATTTTTTGCTATTTCAATAAGTTTGGATTCAATCAATTTCTCAAGGGAACTTGAAGTCTTCCTTTCAGCATGCAATGCATCGGACACCGGTTCATGAAGATGAGTATCAGGTTGCTCCGAAGAAACTTTTGCTTTACTTTCAACATTCTCTGCTTCAAACTTCTCTTTTTTGCCGGTGGATACTTCTGTTTCAACAGAAGGGATAGTTTCCTCTACTTTTTCATCCCGGGCCTCTTCCCCCTCTTCCGCAATATTGCATAGAGGACATAGGACCTGACCTTGATAACGGAATAAAGGAGAGCCACAAGTATCACAATGTTGTGCAAGCATTGTGCCACCAAGCTCAAGCAATTTGGAAATTCTTCTTATTTTAGCATCATCATCATTTCTTCCCATTATTATCACATCACAACTAAAAGAATAATATGTAGCCGGAATACAACATTCAGTACAAAGAGGTAATAGTCCACCCAGGAATTTAAATCTGACTGAATTGAACCAACAACTTTCAAAAGATAAGATTCCAGCAAACGGGTAAGTTTTTATATGAGATTATTAGTTAGACATACAGAACTAACTCTTATTTTATGTCCCTAATTAACTCAAGGTGATCAAAATGCTGTCTGTTAATACTAAAGATGTTATAGAGCAATGCACACAGGTACTGGAGCACATAGCAAATGATAATTCAGTCCCAAGAAATATCAGGCGCTCCGCAACCGAAGTCGTGGAAAAATTAAACGATGACAGTGAAGCCCTTTTCCTGAGAGCTTCTTCAAGCATATCCATTCTTGAAGATATCAGCAATGACCCCAACATTCCCCTTCATACCCGTACATTAATCTGGAATGTAGCAAGTCAGCTTGAAACAATACCTGTGGATGAATAATTCATCAGGTATCTTTTTTATTATCTAAATAGTTCCTAATAAACATGGATTCTATTACCGGCATCCTTATTGGAAATTTTGAAGAAAAGGATGCTGCACGGGAAAAGGGTCTGGCCCTGTCACGTAAACTTGTTAGAGCGTGCCGTACAACTACTATCGCCATTCATCGCAAAGACAGAGGTACTGTCGAAAAGAATCTCCTGAATGCTCATAATTATCTCCGGGAAATGAATGAAACCCTGGAAAAATACCCTGAAATCTATTACAAAGGACCTGTGGGACAAGCACAGCAGGAATATGCGGAATGTATTATCACCTATTCCTTACTATGTGAAAATAAGTCACCTGAGAGACTTCCAACCCCTCAGCAGATGGAAATCGAAGATTCAGCCTATCTTAATGGTCTGGCAGAGGCAGGCGGCGAATTGAGAAGGCATGTACTTGACCTGATAAGAGAAGACAAAGTGACAGAGGGAGAAGAATATTTACAGATTATGGATAACATATATTCGTTTTTGATAATGTTTGATTATCCTGATGCAATTACCGCAAACCTCAGGCGGCACACGGATGTACTCAGGTCCCTGAATGAAAAGACCAGAGGAGATCTGACTCATGCATTACAGCAATATAAATTCCAGAAATTAATGACAAATTCTCAGGAAATAAAGCAAATTTAAAAGGGAACTCATATGAAATTCGATCCTGATAAAATAAGAGAAGATGCCAGCGAAGATTTTGACAGGGCCTGGAACGATAGCGCAAAGTATGTCAAAAAGCCCCTGTTCAATGAACGCTACCCCATAACATCAATCAACTATGGTAAGCCTCATCCTGTTTATGATACTATTTCAAAACTCAGGGAAGCCTATCTTCGTATGGGTTTTGAGGAGATGATGAATCCCATCATTGTCGATGAACAGGAAGTGCACAAACAATTCGGCCATGAAGCCCTGGCCGTACTTGACAGATGTTTCTATCTGGCAGGACTTCCCCGGCCAAATGCCGGCATATCCGATGAGCGGATATCAAAAATAAAAGAAATGCTGGGAGACCTTTCCGCAGAAGACATTGATATAATAAGAAAGGTACTGCACGCCTATAAGAAAGGAGAGATCGAAGGTGATGATCTTGTTCCCGAAATGGCCGCAAAGCTGGACGTGTCAGATTCCCTCATAGTCGAAGTAATAGATCAGGTGTTCCCGGAATTCAAGGAACTGGTACCCAAAGCAGGCAAACGTACCCTGCGCAGCCATATGACCTCCGGCTGGTTCATCAGCCTTTCAGAGATTCTCAAACGCCGTGAACCACCATTCAATTTGTTCTCCATCGACAGGTGCTTCCGTCGGGAACAACATGAAGATGCTGCCAGGCTTATGACCTATTATTCAGCGTCCTGTGTTATCATGGACGAGGATGTGACTGTAGATCACGGCAAAGCTGTTGCACAGGCCCTGTTGTCCCAGTTTGGTTTTGAGAAATTTCAATTCAGGCCCGATGAAAAACGCAGTAAATATTACAGTCCAGATACACAGATAGAGGTATTTGCATACCACCCAAAACTTGTAGGTTCCAATACCAAATATTCGGATGGGTGGGTAGAAATTGCTACTTTTGGAATATACTCCCCGATACCTCTTTCAAAATATGATATTCCCTATCCAGTGATGAATCTGGGACTTGGGGTCGAAAGACTTGCCATGATCATCCACGAGGCCACTGACCTGCGGGGCATGAGCTATCCACAAATGGAATTGTACTCTGAATGGGAAATGTCCGACAGCGAACTTGCCAGACATGTCGAAATTGACACGATACCCGAAACATCTCAGGGCAGGGAAATATTCGAAGCCATTGTTAAGCAGTGTGAGACCCATGCATCCGAACCCAGCCCATGTGAGTTCCCTGCGTGGGAAGGAGAAATTGAAGGGCACAATGTAAGGGTTTCAGT
>JBMCCK010000040.1:0-7528 GCA_048619255.1 Methanohalophilus sp.
AATACAGGCAAAGGCCTTGCAATGGATTTGCATGATTATTTTGTGAAAGTAATTATTGAAAACAATTCTCAGCAAATACTTGGAATTCATATTATAGGTCCTCAGGCATCGGTACTTATACATCAGGTAATTCCCTTGATGTATGTGGATGGTCCCCAGACTCATCCGCTTGTACATTCAATGGATATACATCCTTCCCTGAGTGAAGTTGTAAAAAGAGCTTTTTATTCTCAATACTCCATAGGGGAGTATCATATGGTCCTTAAAGAAAAAGAGCTTGAAAAATCTTAAAATCGAAAGACTGCCCTCCTTTTTCAGGAGGACAGTTGCATAATCGCTTCGGCCAAGTCGCCGTTGGCATTTTTGAGGGCTTCTTTTGCTTGTTCTTCAGACACACCTGTCTGTTCGGTGACAAGCCTGACATCATCCTCGGGGATTTCAATTTCCCTTGCTACTTCTTCAGGAGTACCGACGATCTGGTATGTGTCGACTCCCTGTGCATTCATTATGCTTACATTTGCATCATTAAATACAATATCTTTGTCAGGGGTACGGATGATTACCTGCTCCACATCGGAAATTTCATCTACACTAATTCCCATCTGTTTCATCATCTGTTTCATCTTTTTTGGGTTCATACCCTTGCCGCCCATTCCTGGAATCATATATAATATCTCCTTTAAAGGATGATGCCCTATTACTTGCAGTTATATATAACTTAGTGGCAACTGCCGCCGCATGAACCGCATCCACTCATTTCACTGGGATTGTCGATGACAAATCCATTGCCCTGAGGGGTTTCTATGAAGTCGACTGTGGCTTCGGAAAGTTCTTCATTGATGTCATTTGCCATCACGATTTTAATTTCTTTGTCGGTGACAGTAACATCGTCTTCTTTGGTTTCATTGTCAAGTGCCATACCGTACTGTACACCACTGCAACCCATCCCTGCGACAAAAATTCTCAATGCATGATCTTTCTTGTCTTCTGATTCCATCAGGGTTCTAAGTTCTGTTGCTGCCTTTTCTGTTATTTCTACCATGTTTCTCTCCTTAAGGGTTCGCTATGGTTCCCTTTAGCAATGGATTATATATATAAATTTTTCTTATATATATTGTTCGCTCGGATGGGAACTATTCACATTATCTCCACATCATTATCGACTGGATTTAATAATACTTCCCCATTAGTAGCGTTTATTTCTACCGAATTTCTTTTACCCTTAGCTTCCCATACAGGCAAATAAACCATCTCAATTTCCATTTCAATCTCCTTTTTGGAAGGAGAAATCCTTTTGTGTTCGGAAATTATAGCTTCGCCTATAGTGTTATCGAATTTGACATCTCTGGTGTATTGGTCAATTATCCTTTCATAGATAGCTTTGGTGGCCTCTTCTTTTGTTACGATTGGGGCCTTTACTTCATAGTCACTGACTTCTACCTCTACCTGATTACTTATTCCAGGCAGATCAAATTCCTCAAAAATTTCATTCATTGAGTTAAAGTATCCCTCTCCATCACCTTCTATGTCCATTATCTTGGATCGGAATTGCCTCTGTGCCTGAATTTCATAAGTATATTTCCACAAAGGTACAAACTTGAGTGCTGCATTAGTGACATCTCTTTGATGTGGCTTTGCAATCGATATTGCACGTTCACTGGTAATATTTACAGGTGCACTGCGTAAGTCGATTATCTTGCTTTCAACTGAAGGTACTGTTTCAACTTCAGATTTAACCTCAGGTTTGCTTTCAATTGCTCTATTTTCCACTTCCCTTTTGGTGCCAGCAAACACATTTGGTTTCTTTTTCTTGTCATCAGCGATGATATATTCTTCTGTGGCTTTTTCGACAGGGGCACTTTGTCCCCCCAGTTCAATACTTTCTCCCTCGATGTCTGCCAGCACAGCGTTACCGATCTGGTATGCAAGTTCTTCCCTGTCCCATACAATAACCCCTTTTTGCTTTGCAAATTCAATTTGTTCCTCTGAGGCATTTCCTGTTGCTACTATCAGGCCTGCCCCATCGCGGATGTTGAATGCAAAATCTTCAATATATGATGTATTCAGGAGATTGCTGAACTTTATGTACATTTTTTTTTCATCTTTTTCTGCGATTAAGTCAGCGATACTGGAGTCCACTATCCTGTATCCAGATGACGTGAAAATGTCTTTCAATATCTGTGTAACGTTTTGTTTCATCCTTCCACCAATTTGAATTATCAATTTTAAAGTACCCTTGTAGTAGTTTCAAGTTCAATTCCTTTCTCGGCTACATTGTATGGAATCGTCCGGTTTAAGGGGATCATGACTCTCATCTTACGAATCAATATGTACCTTTCGATCTCGCTTCCCCTTTCCCGCATTCTGGATTCAATGACACCGTCACAGACATTTTTCAGATTATTTTCAACTATATTGTCATGCATGCCAGCGCTCATTGATATATTTAAATTTCCAATCTTTTTATATATTGATTCCTCTTAGTTTTTATAGTTATAGTTTTATTTACAGTGATTCGATGATAGCTATAGATGATATGAAATTCAAAGATAACCTTATTCCGGCAATTGTGCAGGACCATGAGACCCGGGAGGTATTGATGTTTGCATACATGAATCGCCAATCCCTTGAAAAAACCCTTGATAGCGGTATTGCACACTATTGGAGCCGCAGTCGTGGGAAGTTGTGGAAAAAAGGGGAGAGCTCCGGACACATTCAATATGTAAAGGACATTCTTGTGGATTGTGATATGGACACTCTGCTCCTGAAAGTAAGTCAGGATGGGGGTGCATGCCATGTGGGTTACAGGTCCTGTTTTTACAGGAATATTAAAGGAGAAATAGTTGGTAAAAAGGTCTTTGATCCCGAAGATATTTATTAATCCTTACTCATGATGCAATTAAATTAAATATCTTCGTATCATAGCAATAATTATGGATAATCCTAAAGCTCTGAAGATCGTACCCGATACAAGCGTAGTTATAGATGGCCGTGTTTCCCAAAAGGTGAAGGAGGGAGAGTACAGGGGAGCCAAGCTTCTGATCCCCGAAGCTGTAGTGGCCGAATTGGAAGCCCAGGCAAACAGGGGGCTTGAGATCGGGCAAAAGGGGCTGGAAGAGCTTAATCAGCTTAATAAATTCGAACAGGAAGGTCTTATAGAGCTTGATTTTGTGGGGTAGCGTCCCAGTCTTGAGCAGGTGCAACTTGCAAAGGGAGGGGAAATAGATGCCCTTATACGATCAACTGCAGAAGATTTTGATGCACTTTTTGTCACGGGGGACAGGCTCCAGGCGGACTTTGGTCGTGCCAGGGGGCTGGAGGTGGAGTACATTCATCCACCTTCAGCTGAGTTTATTCCTCTGCATATAGAGATTTTTTTCACTGATGACACGATGTCGGTACACCTGAAAAACAAAGTGTCCCCGATGGCTAAAAGAGGCAGTATAAGGGACGTGAGATTTGAAAAAATCCGGGATGAACCCTGCAGTTATGGTGAACTGCACCAGATGTCCAGAGAACTTCTGGAGAGAGCCCGGGCTGATAATGAATCTTTCATTGAAATGTCTGCGGGTGGGGCTTCTGTTCTGCAGATTCGTAATATGAGGATTGCCATCTCCCAGACACCATTCTCTGATGATATTGAAATTACCGCTGTGCGTCCGGTAGCTTCTGTGAAATTCGATGAATACAGGCTCAGTGAGCAGCTTAAGGAACGTGTGAATATGCAGAGGGGTATCCTGATCTCAGGACCTCCCGGTGCGGGTAAATCAACTTTTGCAGCCGGGCTTGCTATATATTTGCATGAAAGTGGTTATGTTGTAAAGACTATGGAATCTCCTAGGGATCTTCAGGTGCCCCGCGAGATTACCCAGTATGCCCCTCTGGATGGTGATATGGTCAATACTGCAGATGTCCTTTTGCTTGTGAGGCCGGATTATACAATTTATGATGAGGTCAGAAAAAGCCGGGATTTCGGTATCTTTGCTGACATGAGGCTTGCTGGTGTGGGCATGGTCGGTGTAGTACATGCCAACAGGGCAGTAGATGCCGTACAGCGTCTGATTGGAAGGGTTGAGCTGGGGGTGATTCCACAGGTAGTGGATACGGTTGTATTTATTGAAAAAGGAGAAGTCGCAAAGGTCCAGATACTGGATTTCACTGTAAAGGTTCCTTCTGGTATGACCGAAGCTGATCTTGCAAGACCGGTAATCACTGTGTCGGATTTTGAAACAGGCAAAGTGGAATATGAGATTTACACCTATGGTGAGCAGGTAGTTGTGATGCCTGTAGCTCTGGAATTCAAGAAACCTGCCTGGAACCTGGCCGAAGGTGAAATACGGGAGGTTGTGGAAAATTATGCCAGTGGTCCGGTAGAAGTGGAAATGGTAAATGATAGTAAGGCTGTTGTAAAGGTCTTTGAACATGATGTCCCAAAGGTAATAGGAAAGGGAGGTTCTGTGATTGACCGCATTGAAAAAATGCTGGGGGTACATATTGATGTACGCCAGTTTGACGGTCAGTCCAAAAAAGAATCTTCTATGGAAGTCAGGCCCGTTGTCGAACATACGAAGAAACACGTTGTCCTTTCAGCTCCGGAGCTGGCCAAGACTGATGTGGAGGTTTTTGTCGGTGAGCAATATCTTTTCACTGCAACCGTAAGCAGGCACGGGGATATCAAGGTGCGTAAAGGTTCGCCGATTGCCGATGAGATTGTTGATGGGATCGATGAGGGTTACCCTGTATTAATAAAAATACTGTAAATTCAATTGTTACATTTCTGAATATACGGCGTTTAACCCTTCGGGGTTACATACCCCGTTTTGATATTGCCAAATTCCTTCATTCTGATTTTCCTTCGTGTCTTTTTTACCAGGCAAACCATCATCCTAATATAGAATTGTCAACAATTTACACAGCCAGGAGTTATAATTATGAGAGTCTCTATTGTAGGTTCAGGTTATGTGGGTTCGGTTACAGCAGCCTGTTTTGCCGAACTGGGTCACGAAGTCATCTGTATAGACATTGATGAAGAAAGGGTAAGGCAACTTAATGATGGCTATCCCCCTGTCTGGGAAGAGGGGCTGGAAGACCTTATGAACAAGCATGTGGGCAAACGCCTGATAGCCACTTCTGATTATGATTATGCTGTACAGAACTCGGACGTATCTTTTATTTGTGTGGGCACACCTTCCTCAGACAACGGTGAGATTGACCTTTCGATAGTCGCCGCTGCAAGTAAGAGTCTTGGGGAATCAATTGCTTCCAAAAATGCTTATCATACCGTAGTGGTGAAAAGTACTGTTGTACCGGGTACAACAGAAGGAGTCGTTCGTTCAATTCTGGAGGACTATTCCGGACGTAAGGCTGGAGAAACTCTTGGGCTTGCCATGAATCCAGAATTCCTGCGTGAAGGTCGTGCTGTTCATGATTTCCTGAATCCCGATAAAATAGTGGTAGGCTCCCTTGACAGACGTTCCGATTCCCTGGTGTCCGGTCTTTACAGGGATATTGATTGTGAAGTTACCAGCGTAAATATACGTACAGCAGAAATGATCAAGTACGTGAATAATGCTTTTCTGGCCACCAAGATATCTTTTGCCAATGAGGTGGGCAATATCTGTAAACGTCTGGATATTAATACCTATCAGGTAATGGATGCTGTAGGCAGGGATTTCCGTATCAATCCGGCTTTCCTGAATAGTGGGGCGGGTTTTGGTGGTTCATGTTTCCCCAAGGATGTCCGTGCCCTGATTGGAAGTGCAAAGGATCTGGATTATTATCCTTCCCTGCTGGAATCAGTAATCGAGGTCAATGAACTGCAACCTCTCCAGATGGTTGAGATCCTCGAGGACAAACTACCGGATATTAAAGATAAAAAGATTGCTGTGCTGGGCCTGGCTTTCAAGAACGACACCGATGATATACGTGAATCCCGCTCCATCCCCGTTATCAGGAAATTGCTGGAAAAAGGGGCGGATATCCATGCCTATGATCCTCTTGCCACTGATAATATGAAAAAGGTCTTTCCCGACATTACCTATGCATCCAGTGCACAGGAAGCTCTTGAGGGTGCACAGGCCTGTCTGTTGATGACTGAATGGGACGAGTTCAGAAGACTTAACAATGAATTTAATTCGATGAATAGGAAACTCCTGATAGACGGGCGCTATCTTCTAGATCCTGAAGAACTGGAGGATGTGGAGTATGAGGGGTTATGCTGGTGAGCATTGTTCGATACATTGATGTATCAAAACCCTTTTTTTATCTGACATGAAACAAATAACCATCATTGATTATGGCCTTGGTAATCTCAGGAGTGTCCAGAAAGGGCTGGAACATGCCAAAGCTTCTGTAAATATATCAATAGACCCTGCAGATATAGAGGACAGTGATGGGGTCGTACTGCCCGGTGTAGGGGCGTTCAGTGATGCCATGAGCAACATCGAGCCTTTTCTGAATGTTCTTTATGATTATGTCGAGTCAGGCAAACCCCTGCTTGGCATTTGTCTGGGTCACCAGATGCTTATGACAAATTCCGAGGAAGGAGGCATGCGGGACGGGCTGGGTTTCATTCCCGGCAATGTTATTCGTTTTCCCCATAGTAAACTTAAAGTTCCACATATGGGATGGAATTCCATTAATATAACACAGCAACATCCTATCTATGAGGGCATCGAAGATGGTTCCTATGTCTATTTTGTACATTCCTATTATGTGAGTACTGACGATGATCATACTCTTGCTTCCTGTGAATATGGTGTGGAGCTTGCTGCATCCGTTGTTAATGAAGGTGGCAACGTAATAGGAACCCAGTTCCATCCGGAGAAAAGCGGTGAAGTTGGGTTGAGGATGCTGAGTAATTTTGTTAAAATGTGCTGAGGATTAATCATGGATATTGAAGGCTACGCCAGGCATGCCCTGCTTCGTGGAGAAGATGGAATTGCCGAAAAACTTGCAGAACGTATCATGGAAATAAAGGACTCCGACAGACAGCATGCTATTGCACTTGCAAAAGCGGCTGTTGAAGAAGCCCGGGCAACTTTGAATGTAAAGGGCGACATACTATCCCCGATTACTTCAGGAGTAACCATGGGTCAGTTCGGCGTGGGTTCCAGAGGCATCGGTGATTTCTATGCCCATGAAAAAATTGCCGAGGTAATAGGCAGCACCAAAGCTGCAGTAGACAGCACCCATCTGGATGATTCCGGAGCTGTGCTGATGGAGGGAGGAGATTTCCTCATAGTCACAATCGATGGCATCCACTCCAGATTAAGTGATTTTCCTTTCCTTGCAGGTTTCCATGTGGCCAGGGCCTCTTTAAGGGATGTTTATGTAATGGGCTCCAGGCCCCTTGCCCTGCTTTCGGATATCCATGTGGCCGATGACGGGGATGTGGCAAAGATCTTCGACCATGTCGCAGGTATCACCGCGGTATCGGAACTTACAGACATCCCTCTTGTGACCGGAAGTACCCTGCGTATTGGAGGGGATATGGTAATCGGAGATCGAATGACAGGTGGTGTCGGTG
>JBMCCK010000041.1:0-7441 GCA_048619255.1 Methanohalophilus sp.
TTCGGGATATCATATATAGTCTTCAAGATCATTGACGTGGTTATCGGACTGCGGGTTTCTGAAGATATTGAAATCATGGGCCTGGATATCGCCGAACACGATATCAGAGCATACCCTGAACACCAATTAATAGAGGACTGAGGTGGTTGGAATGTACAAGATAGAAGCAATCATAAAACCCACTAAATTGCATGAAGTAAAAGATTCTCTTGAAGAAGCAGGATTTGCAAGCCTCACCGTAACCGAGGTCAAGGGGAGAGGACAACAAAAAGGAATGATGCAGCAGTGGAGAGGAAGGAAATACTGTGTAGACCTCCTTCCCAAGACAAAAATCGAGCTGGTACTGGCTGAAGAAAAACTCGATGAAGTTGTCGAGCTTATCCGAAAAACAGCTACTACCGGAGAAATCGGGGACGGAAAAATCTTCATATACCCCGTACAATCCGTAATCAGGATCCGTACAGGGGAAGTAGACGAGGATGCACTCTAAAGTCATCCTCTTCTCATTTTTTCTTTGCGGTTTCAAAGAGGCTTAACAATAAGAAAATAAATCATATTAGTTGAATTGTGTCAGAATATATAAGGCAAGTCATAATATCTTAGACATTCTAATATTTATTTGGAATAACTCTACTCTTAGTAGGTATCAATAATGCCGGAATTTGAATCTTTATCAAAAATCAACCCACAAAATGTACACTTAGAGGTTCCTCGAGGATATGGCGTTTCCGTTATCAAGCTCTATTTCTGGGTAGGACTTGTGTCCGCAGTCCTCCTCAGGATTATTATAATAGCCGACCACTACAGCGCATTCTACGCAAAAGTGATTTGGTACCTCGGAGTTGCAGGATACCTCTGGTTTTTCATGCACAGATACCATATAGCAAAGCGCAGATCCAGTGTAATAGACGATCTTGAATTGCTAAAAAAGGTACGAAGCCGGCAAAAGCTCTCGAAAAAAGATATCGAAGGACTTGATTATCTGCTCTGGAGTCTCTCGGTTTCTAAAGAAAGTTCAAACTATCTGATAATATCGGTATTTTCCGTGGTTTCAATCGCTTTATCTCTTGTCCTGGATATAGGTATCCTGCATATTTAAATTGCTATCTGCAGGATATATTACTTTTTCATTTAGTTACTAATTGCTTTTTGATTTCAAAGAAATCAAGATCAAATTATTAATTCACGATATAGGCAAGTAAATTTCTATTTCAGTAATTATTCAAATGAGAATTTCTACAGAACCCAGAAGACATTATACTAGCTGGTTACTCGATATAGTATACCCTATTTGGCTATAATATAAGGTATTTAGGGGCAATCCCTATGAGCAAACTATAAATAGAACCGATGCGGTAAACGACTAGTTACTAGTGGCTAAAGTCACGTTTATACATTAAACGTTAGGAGTAATAAATATGGGCAATCTTAGACAACCAAATGCAAATGAAGCAACAAGGACCTTCAACAGATCCAAAAGTGTTGCCCCGATGTCCGGAATCTGCACACGCTGTGTAGACGGATGCCGTGGTAACTGTGAAATATTCAAGTCATCATTCAGGGGACGTGAAGTCCTGTACCCAGGACCTTTCGGCGAAGTAACTGCCGGAGCAGACAAGAATTATCCTGTAGACTATTCTCACCTCAACATCCAGGGATATGCAGTAGGTGCAGTGGGTCTTCCTGATGGAATGGAAGCCAGCCCCGAGACCGCAAGATTCCCCAACGTAGACACCGAAACTGAATACGGATGGAACAAGAAAGTGAAAATGAGGCTGCCCGCATTCACCGGTGCCCTCGGTTCCACCGATATCGCAAGGAAAAACTGGAATGAGTTCGCTGTCGGTGCCGCAATCACCGGAATCACCCTTGTATGTGGTGAAAACGTGTGCGGAATTGATCCAGGACTCAAACGTGACAACAATGGCCTGGTCACCGAGTCCCCGGAAATGGACAGAAGGATCGCAGCCTACAATAAATTCCATGATGGCTACGGTGAAATGCTTGTCCAGATGAACGTAGAAGACACCAAACTCGGTGTTGCAGAATATATCTCCAGCAAACACGAAATGGACACCCTTGAACTCAAATGGGGGCAGGGTGCAAAATGTATCGGTGGAGAAATCAAGGTACGTGAACTTGATCGTGCCCTGGAACTCAAGAGACGTGGCTATATTGTAACCCCGGATCCTGAAAACGCAGCCGTTCAGGAAGCTTTCAAGGTTGGTGCAATCAGGGAATTCGAACGCCACTCAAGACTTGGTTTTGTTGACAAGGAAGGCTTCCTCGAAGAAGTTGACCGTCTCAGGTCCATAGGCTATGACCGTATCACCTTAAAGACCGGTGCCTACTCCATGGTTGAAGCCGCAATGGCACTCAAGTACTCTTCCGAAGCAAAGATCGACCTGCTCACCTTCGACGGTGCACCAGGCGGTACAGGTATGAGCCCCTGGCCAATGATGGAAGAATGGGGTATCCCTGCATTCTATCTGCAGTCCCTTGTATATGAGTTCGCAGAAAAGCTCAACAACAAAGGTGAAAGAGTACCCGATCTCGCAATGGCTGGTGGATTCTCCAGTGAAGATGGTATCTACAAAGCACTTGCAATGGGTTCCCCATACTTCAAGGCAGTATGCATGGGCCGTGGCCTCATGATACCAGGTATGGTCGGTAAGAATATCGGCAAATGGCTCGATGAAGACAATCTGCCAAAAACCGTTTCCGAATTCGGCCACCGTCCAGAGGAAATTTTTGTCCACTACGAAGACCTGGAAGAACGCTATGGTGAAGATGTCAAGGACATCCCGCTCGGTGCAATGGGTATCTACTCCTACGGAGAAAAACTCAAGGTCGGTCTGCAGCAGCTCATGGCTGGTTCACGCAGATTCAACATCAACACACTGTCCCGCAAAGACGTAATGGCCCTCACCGAGGAAGCCGCAGAAGTCTCAGGCATCGATTATGTAATGAATGCCTACAGGGACGTAGCAGAACAGATTCTTGACGAATAAGGGGTTTCTCCTTATTTACTTCCTTTTTAAAAATAGATAAGAGAGCAGCTCTACATGCTGCCAGTTTTAAATGAATTTTACTCCCACATCATCCATATTGTTCCTGGCTGCTATGTTTATTAGCAGAGGAGTGAGTGATTCGATCATGGAAGAGGCCTGTAAGGGACCTGCATCCAATGGTCGCAAGTTTGGTATATCGTCTGTGAGTTTGCAGACAACTTCTTTTGAAGCCATATCATTACCACAGACAGCAATATCATAATCCAGCTCAAGAGAGAGATCTTCAAGGTGTTTGGCAGGAACATTGTGAAAACCCGATACCAGTCGAATGTCTTGGGGGAGAAGTTGTGCAATTTCCTCAGCGGCACTCCCTCCAACAGGTTGTGTATAACAGAAATATTCCGCATTGTATGCAGAATCCCTTACATCAACTTTCATATGTTTTGCATCTGGAATGATGTAACAACTGTCCTTTTCCATAGGAACAACCACAGAGACCACGACCTGGTCCTTAAGCACAGGAGTAATGGTTTCAATAACAGATGAAACATGACGATACTTTATTGCAAGCAATACGACATCGGCCATTTGAGCAGCTGCTTTATTATCTAAACCTTCAAAGGATCCTTTTTTTCCAAGATCTTCCAGCACACGCCTGTACTCTTTTGCCGCTGAAGACGCTCTTTCTGCATTTCTTGAGCCAATGATGATATCGTGAAGACTGCCCCACCGCAGAGCAAAGCCTTTACCTATATGTCCCGTGCCGCCCAGTATCGCTATTTTCATGAACCTTTCATCTCTCATAATAACGTTTATACCTATTGGTTGTCAGACGTCAGATATATAACGGAGAATGCTGGTAATTCTATTTGCGTATTGTAAGGTCCTTGCACAAGAATATGGCATAGACCATTCGATGAGTGTACAGACAACCTCAGTACGCTACAGCAGGAGACGGTGTGACATTACGCCTGTCACGAGGGTAACCGGGATGGACAGCGGATATTCCATAGGATGATATCCTGGAGTTAGTGCGTCGGGATACAGCATCGTTCTCCACAAAATATAATTGATGGAATAATATGCCAATCCGGGATGCCATACACACAAAGGGAAATGGTTGTATAATTGATTTTGAAATTAATCCCGGCTCCAGCAAACTGGTAGTTCCTTCAGGTTACAATATCTGGCGCAAAAGGATAGAGGGCAAATTAACCGAACCCGCACAAAAAGGAAAAGCCAACGACCAGCTTATTCACCATCTCAGTCATATATTCCAAATAAACAGCTCCTCAGTAACCATTGTAGCCGGTGCAAAGACTACCAAAAAATCGGTACAACTTGAAAATGTTGGCCCAAAAACAGCAGAAGATGTCCTGGAGCAATATCTGTGAGAAGATAATATGCATAAAGTCACAAATGTCCTGATTCTCCTCAAAAGTATGATTTACGAAAGTACCGGTCCGCTGGAGACCCTGAGATTTGCAAAGCACTACAGTGAACAGGGCCTGAATGTCAATATCGTTCTCTTTGGCCCCATGGGAGTAATGCTTGCCAAGAAGGACAAGGCAGGAGCACTGGAATACGACCAGAAAATCGATGAATGTATGAATCTGGGTGTGAACTTTATGTGTTGCAAACTGGGTTCTTCACTTGTAGGGCTCAAATATGAAGAAATGATACCGGGCATCGAAATGGTCGAACCCGAAGCTATTGCAGATACCATTCTGGAATTTAGCCAGAAACAACAACTTATAATTACGCTTTAAAAAAGATTACAGGGATTTAATATAATCCCTGACCTGCTGTGCCGTACCTTCAGCCTTGAAAGCTCCGAGGAACATAAGGGCCTCAGCATAGACCTTTGCATCAATGGCACGCCTTGTATTCTCACCAACATCATCGATGCGGTCAAAGAACTGTCTTACTGCATACTTGCTGAATTTACCGAATATCTCATTATCACTCTTTTCGGGAGCTTTGCTGCGGAAATTCTCAATTGTCCATTTCCGTATGTCACTGAAAAGCTCAGGTTCATATATCCTAAACACTTCCCATACAATATTCTGGAAAAATGTGGCAACATTGCCCTTCAGGATATCCCCGTGAGGGAAATGCTCGTAAATTAGTTCCCTGGGAGTACCTGTAATCCCATGCTGGGCGATCCTGACACTAAATCCATTCTCTTTCAGGGCATCAGCAACCGCAATAGTCTGCTCTATATCAACTGAAACCTGCTGGATGAGATTTCCATTTGTATCGTAGGTATTCCCATGGGCACTACCGTTTGCGATTGCAAGCACATGAGGATATACACCGTTTTCATTAAGCGCTTTGATGAAGGTTACTGCTTCTTCGGGTTTAGTAAGTACCCTGCCGTTTTCATCCTCTCTGCCTATTTCACCAACCTCAACTTCAAGCCCGTACTTACGATCACCCATTTTATCCTGAATGTGGTGGGCTATCTCTGTAGTTGCATCAATATTCCGGGACAGTTCTTCCCGGAGGTTACCTCCCCGGAAATTGAAAAGATGGGAGGCATCGATTGCAAAAGAGGTATATCCCGCATCAATCTGTCCACTTACAAGTTGCTTTGTGGATTCAATATCATCAGGAGTGCCTTTCTTGATACCAATATGATCGGCATGCAGAGACCATACATCCAGACCAACTTCATTGGCGGTTTTTTTGCACCTTTTAGAAAATTCAGCCGGGGTCATACCTGAGTAACCACCCTCCAGATCGGATTCAGAACGGGCGAGTTCAACAATCAGGGGAGCATCTGCATCTTTGGCTGCTTTCATAATCCCACGCATAACAAGAGAGATACGCGGATTTGCAGCAAGGATTATGGTATCTTTATCCAGCAAGCTGTTAAATAAATAGGAACTTGGCAACGGTTCGAATTTGGATTCACTCATAGATTTTAAACCTCATTCTGTTTATATGATACCTACATGTACCTTGCAATTCATAATGATTTCTGTCTGAGAATACAAACACCATAAGTAATAAATACAAAAGATAGAATTTCTCACAAAAAAACAACAGGAGGAGAAAGATGGAAGAATTGCTTAAACTCAAGGACAAACTTGAAAAAATGACGTCTGCCGAACTCTATGAATACGTAAAGGAGAACTATCCGGAAAACCCCGATGCGGGTTTGGGAAAGAAAAAACTGGTAATACGCAGGATCTTAAACCTGGAAAGGGAAAAAATGAATAAGTGTGAGTGAAACCTTTCAGAAACCACCGAGCATAGGCTGGATTACCAATTTATATATTGCAAATCCTAAAAGGAAGATAATTATCAAAACAAGAATTGCGATCAAAAAGCATTCCCTGTTCAATTTCTCATTTTTATCCTTGCAAAAATGCGTAGTTATACCCCCGATAAAAGGATAATACCCAATAATATATCAACCTTCTGAAAAAGAAAAGATAGAGGTCTTTTCAGACCTCTTCATCTATCAGGCGGGTACCGACTCCCATAATCCTGATTCTGGTTTCCATTGGGAAATCCCAGCCTTCCGGTACAATCTCATCCTTTTTGACGTCAATTTCCACATGATCCGGATCCAAACCGGCGTCTTCCATGTATTGCATGACCATGGATTGTCCTGTTTCCCTGGCATATTTTATAGCATCTTTATATTCATAGAAACTCTGTCGCCCTTTTTCAGAAAATACGTAGTATTCCCAATCAGGGGCTGCCATGGAAGCAGGCCTTATAAGGAAATCAACCCTTCTTACACCTTTGGCTGCAAGGGCACCTGTGGCATTACCGACATCCGAATATTTTGGCACAATAATCTCGGCATCAATAATACTTCCAAGTATATCCTTATAAGCAACCACGGGACCACCGATAAGAACAACCGGGATATCAACCTTAAACTTTGTAGGACAATCTATATCGAATATTTTACGAATCTCTTCCCTGGGAATGCCTTCCAGGAAAAAGGAAATCAGGTCGGAGGCCATGTTCTTGGCAAAGGTTTCCTTGACATATCTGGCAAATTCATCCCCGGTTCTTTTACACAGGGAACCCAGATATTCAGCACCCACCTCAGCTGCCTCCACATTGCGGGCAGTATAATCGCCAAGTACATGCAGAGCATCCGTGGGTGTAAAACCAATACACTGCACAAGCCTTTTCTGAATAAGACTATCCAGAATCCTGGTTGAGGGATATCTGCCCATGCGGCTGCGTAACTCCCGCAGAGAAGTGGGACTACTTGAGATGGAATCAAGCAATTCCTGCTCCAGGTCATTAAGGCCCATGGCTTCATATTCAGTACGTGTAAAGAAAGTCGTGGGCTGGCAATTCATGCCGATCAAAGATTTGGATGGCATGGGATTAATCTTGAGAAGTTCCAGGAAATCGGGATAGAGATCCGCTGCTCTGCAAAGGGGAATTACTCGCCGGGG
>JBMCCK010000042.1:0-7427 GCA_048619255.1 Methanohalophilus sp.
CAATTATGGCTATGGACAGGGATATAATTCCAACGGAGTTTATTCAGACGAGGATGCAACATCATTGATTGACGAAGATGAAGCAATCTCACTTTTTGAAGAAACTACAGGTATCGATGTCAACGATGAAAACGTCTATCAGATGAGACGCTGGTTTGTAATTAACTACATTGATGAGGACACTATTAAACAGGGACGCGTAGATTCAATAACAGAAGATGTAATCGAGGATTTTACGACCTATGTACCGCAGGAATCCTATGAATACCAGAACAACTACAGGTACCAGAGGGGAGCCGGGGGTTGCATGGGCTACCGTTAATCCTCTCTCTTCTTTTTTATGCAGGGGTGACACAATAACATGATGTATGGCACAGGTTTCTCCGTATGGGGAATGATACTAAATTTCCTCCTGATCTTACTAGTCATAGGCTTCGTTGTTTCACTCTTGAACCGAGGTGGCTCAATGTGTTGTGGAAGCCAGAACAGACCACCTAATGGAAATATAAATGCTGAAAACCAGAATAAAGCAGAGACGGAGCGTTTAAACAGGCTGGAAAATGAGGTCAAAGATACAAAAAGGATGATTGAAGAAATAAAAGATAAATTTGATGAAGTCTAATTATTGACAAATGAGGCTTTTACAGAGGTGACACAATAACATGATGTATGGTAATATGATGTATGGCACAGGGTTTTCCATATGGGGAATGATACTAAATTTACTTCTTATCCTGCTCGTAGTTGGTGCTGTTGTCGTGCTTTTAACGCGCAGTGGTGCCATAAATAGTGAAAGCCAGAAAACAGCAGATCTGGAACGCTTGAACAGGCTGGAAAATGAAGTAAGGGATACAAAAAAAATGGTCGAAGAAATAAAGGATAAACTTGATGAGATATAATTTAGTTTAACCGTTAGTGTAAAGGTACAACCCATGCAAAAAAAAATTCAGAGAGTTGTCAGCCTTGGCGAAGCTTTATCTCATCCTTTACGACTGAAACTTATATGTATGCTTGCAGACAGGGAATGGTATGTATATGAGCTTGCCAAAGAACTTGATGTTTCCAGACAGGTACTGTATCTTCACCTGAAACGTCTTGAGAAAGCCGATATCGTTGAAAGTGATCTTCGTCTGGAAGAAGATGATATGCGTGCCAAGAAATTCTTTAAGTTAAAAGAATTTGATGTAAAATTAGACGTAAAGGACCTTAAAAACATCTTTGAGACAGAAACAATCCCAAAAAAGAATTGATCTTCATTCATCATCAAGGCCTTTTGTGCCGAATATATAATTGGCCACTCTTACAGCATCCCTGTCGCCTGTTACTTTTTCCTCTGAGTCGCTGAGCTTGACAACAGGAATACCATTGATTTTATGCAACTTGATCACAATATTCAAGGGAGGATCCTCCCGGAAAAACTCTGAGTTATTGGTCAGGCTTGTACCGATACCGAAACTGCACTTGATTTTATCCTTGCAATATTTCTGTATCCTGATTGCGTCTTCGGCCAGGAGGGAATTACTGAATACCACCATCTTCTGGGAAGGATCAATTCCAAGATCTTTGTAATGTAGAACTGCTCTGTCAATGAAAGCATAAGGGTCACCACTATCATGCCTGATACCATCATAGAGACGTGCCAGGCGACCATCAAAGTTGTTGAAGAAGGCATCATACCCGTAGGTGTCTGCAAGGGCAATACCGAGTCTGCCATCATAAACTTTGACCCAGTTTTCAAAGGCAAATTTGTTTGCATTGCGCAAACCCACAAGAGCAGAATTACCCATAATCCATTCATGGCCTATCGTACCTATCGGCCGGGTTCCATATTTCATTGCAAGATATACATTACTTGTACCTGCAAAACTGCGAGACCGACTTAAGATTTCCACGACCCTGTCGTGAAGTTCAAAACTGCGACGACGGCGAGTGCCGAATTCACTGAGTATACATCCGGCATTATCAAGTTTGTCGGAGACTTCCTTTATCATATCTGCATATTTGTCCAGAATTTCGGTCTTTGAAAGAGAGTCATCGGCCCAGTTATTTTCAATTGCTTCAAAATAAAGCTCGGAAACTGTAGCCATGAGCACGATTTCCCAGAGAATGGTACTATGCCAAGGTCCTTTGATACGGATATCAAGATTATTGTCATCCGTCAGAAAAATCTCAACCTCATCGGGATTAAAACGGTAATTTTGTAGATGGTCAAGGTAGGTATGTTTGAAAAAAGGACAATTCTTTCCCAGCCACTGCCTTTCTTCAGCCAGAAGGCGTAATTTGGGAATTTGTTCCCGGACGATACGTTCAAATTTTTCCTTGAACCGGGAATTGAAACGTTGGTCTCCACGGTTTATGAAGCGATATTCTGCCTGTGCTTCAGGAAAAAGCTCAAGTACTGCCATTTGCATGGTCAGCTTGTACATATCATTATCAAGTATTGACCGGACCACCGTATTGCCTTCAGATAATTGTAACATTTATTAGAGGAATAACAGCCCTTCTGTATTGCATTACAACTATTTAACATAAATGCCTTCGATGTATTACATTGGAAACCGCCCGGAGAAGATAAAGTATGGAAAAGAAAGAGGAAGAAATTGAGGGTGAAGGTTTTGGTGAATTACTTCGCTATACTTTTCCGGGTTATATTTTAGGTTTGATTGCCGGTATATTTCTTGATATTCAGGGATACCAGACCAATCCCTTTGGCCAGTGGATTGTAAGGACTCTTGCAGGAGAGGGAGAATCAATACTCGAAGGTTTATATTCCATCAGGCAACATCTGGAAGGTGCAGCTGGATCAATGGCCCAGGCATACGGCTGGGGTAAATTTTTTGGTATTGCAATCCCCTGGATAATAGATGCTGCAAGCCGAATGGCAGGAGTTGATGTATATGGCATACAGGGATTCTATATTCCCTACTTTTATGCTCTTAGTGATCAGATCGGTGCCAATATTTCCGGACTTGTGTATCTCAAACGAATCGAAGGTACATGGTCTGCAGGAATAGGTCGATATATACACCATCCTGTGATGCTTACAAGTATTGCTGTAATCCTGCTGGTGCCATTGGGATTGCTCTCAGCCCGATTTCTCGGATTCAGCCCGACAACACAGACTTTCACCGCCTTGGAAACGATTGTAGCAAATCTCTGCTGGTTGCCTCCTGTTGTTGGATGGATGGTGCAAAAAGGCAAGTAAATCGCTCGAAGCATTCATATAACTTGTATTGTTCTGTTGCATAAAAAGACAAACTGCAATGGAAAATGAAAAACTATGGCAAAACATCCTGAAAAAATTACTCCCCCGGAAATACTATCGCCTGCAGGAAATTATGATGCACTGCTGGGCGCAATCAAGGGAGGAACTGATGCTATTTATCTGGGGGTTGGTGAATTCAATGCCCGCCAGGGTGCATCCAATTTTACACCCGAAGAGATGGAAAATGCAATAGATCTTGCTCATTTGCATGGAATCTCAGTATATCTGGCATTCAATGTACCGGTGAAAGAAACGGAACTACAGGATGCAATCGATGTCATAGACCGCGCCTATGCAGCGGGAATTGACGCGGTTATTATGAGGGATTTCGGATTTATAGACCTGGTCAAAAAGAACTATCCTGACCTGCCCATACACGGGAGCACCCAGCTCAATACCAATAACACTGAAACTGTCAAATTCCTGGAAACACTTGGCCTCTCAAGAATAATCGTAGCAAGGGAACTTGACACTGCAGAATTGAAACACATCATTGACAGCACCGATATGGATATCGAAATCTTTGCCCATGGCGCTCTTTGTTATTCTTACTCCGGACAATGTCTCTTTAGCAGTTTTGCTGCCAACAGGAGCGCAAACCGGGGTGCATGTGCCCAGCCTTGCAGATGGAAATTCGATCTGTTTATCAACGGCAAGAGCATGAACCATCATATTGGCGGTGTATCCCCCATAAGTTGTGCTGAACTCTGCACGCTGCCAGGTTTGGAAGAACTCATCAACACAGGTATCAAAAGTCTCAAGATCGAAGGACGTATGAAAAGAGCTGAGTATGTGACCGCCAGTTCTGAAATATACAAAGAGGCTGCAGAGCTAACCTGCCAGGACAAAAAACCCGATCCCAGCTGGTTGCAGGAAAGAGAAAACGATCTTGCAAAACTATTTTACAGGGGGTTTACCCGTGGGTTTGTACTGGGTGACAGAAATGTGACCCATCCCGAATACAGTTCCAGTTATGGAGCATTTCTGGGTAAGACACGCCGGGTAAAGAGAAGTAAAAACGCTGCATCCATTAAAGTGAAATTAAACCAGACACTTGAAGTCAATGATGGGATCAGCATCCATACCAAACAACGGATGCTTGGATCAAAGGTTGAAAGGCTCACAGTTGACGGCGGTGACGTTGAGGTAGCAGAAAAAGGGAGTATTCCCTACATACATATCAGTCCTAAAACGGTAAAATCTGTAAAAACCGGGGACGATGTATACCTGAATACAGATATATCCCTTCTGGAAGAAATGAGTAAAAGGGATGTTAAAAAGGTACCCGTGAATTTCCAGGTACGTGCAAATATCGGCAGACAACTTGAAATTACTGCTTCTGCAGCAGATATAGAAGTGCTTTATGTGTCTGATTATCTCGTACAGAGGCCAAAAAAAGCCCCTACTTCTGTGGAACAGATTACCGACATAATAAAAAGACTGGGAGATACCCCCTATATTGCAGATGAAATTGATTTGAAAGGTGAAGAAGATATCTTTATACCCCTCGGGGAACTCACCCGGGCCCGCCGCAGTGTAGTGGAAAAACTTCAGGAGAAACAACTGGAAAGTTTTCACAGGCAGCCTATAAACCCAAAAACACCAGCATTCAAACACAAAACCGCAAATAGAATTCCAGACAAATTACTCCTGTCTGTAGAAGTAGCAGATATAGAGGGAGCAAAAGCAGCTGCTGACAGCGGAGCGGACATCATATATATCCCTGCACATCTATTCGACAAAGTCGAGAATAACAAAAATCTCACAATAAAACTAAAAAAGGAAAATATTGAAATAGTATTCACATTGCCTGCTATTATTCATGAAAAAGAACTCGAAGAATGGAAAGATATCCTTGAAAAAATAAAAGCAAAAGGATATACTATTGGATGCGGTGAGCCAGGAACACTCCGTTTGGCACACCAGATGAAAATTAATTGTGTTGCACTGAAAAACTTCACTGTTTTCAATTCCCTTACGGCAAATATGTTGCAGGAAAATGGTGCATCCCGTGTAATCCTTTCCCCGGAACTTACACTTGAAGAAACGAAGAATGTTGTACAGATGTCAGCTAAGGGTGCCCAGTTTGAGGCAATAGCCTATGGCAGGCAACAATTACTTGTTACCGAACATGACCTGCTCAAACCAATTGTGGATAAAGGCTTCTATGATGAAAATAGCAATGCTTTCCTGCATCACAAAAAGACATACAGATATCCAGTTAAAAGATGGAGAAACAGAACTTTGATCTATGATTCCCATGTCATCAACATGTTGAATAATATAGATGATATGAAGAATACTGGTATCAATGTTCTTCGTCTGGAGTTTCCACAAGAAAATAATCAGAAAGTAACAAGTGTGGTCTCTGCTTTTAGAGAAAAGCTGGATGGAAAAAGTAAAAAAAATATCCCGCACTCAAAGATATACTCCAAAGGGCTTTATTACTCAGGCATATAATGTGTTTCAACAAAAGTTGAAATGCATAGTTTTATATACCATTATTTCAAATAATATTGAAATAGTGGTTACACAATGCCTGATCAATCATTAATTTATAATCTTGCTATTGTAGGACTGGAATCTGTCCAGGAGTATCTGGCCCTACATGTACTGTTATGTCTGGTGCCGGCCTTTTTCCTGGCCGGAGCTATAGCATCCCTCTTTTCCAAAGAATCAGTACTGAAATTCTTTGGCAGTGAGACCTCAAAATACATTTCCTACCCAATCGCTGCAGTTTCAGGCTTGCTGCTTGCGGTATGCAGCTGTACGGTGCTACCGCTTTTTGCAGGAATCTATCGCAGGGGCGCAGGAATCGGGCCTGCAACTACCTTCCTTTTCGCGGCACCAGCAATAAATATCCTGGCAATTGTCTACACAGCAAAAATCCTGGGATATGACCTGGGAGTGGCAAGAGCTGTAATTGCAATCCTTCTGTCAATTGCTATTGGACTTACAATGGCAGCCGTATTCGAGCGCCACAGGGAGAAAAAGGAAGGATTTAAAAATATTGGTGGAGAAAAACATGCTCACAGCGCATATCTTTTCCTCCTCCTTCTGGCAATCCTGGTTGTTCCGGAGATACTTACGGAATGGATTCCGCTGCTAGCCGTGGAAACTGTGCTTGTTTTGATAACAGTGTTCCTATCATTCAAGTGGTTCAGTAAAGATGAATTGAAAGACTGGATGGCAGAAACATGGTTCCTGATAAAGCAAATAACACCTCTGCTTTTGCTTGGTGTTTTCTTTGCAGGTATTATGGTGGAACTGTTGCCGGCAGACTATGTAGCTGCAGTGGTTGGAGGAGCATCTTTCGGCGCAAGTTTCATAGCATCGGTTGCTGCAGCACTGATGTATTTCTCCACCCTGACAGAAGTGCCTATTATCAGCGCCCTTACAGAACTTGGGATGGGAAGAGGTCCGGCCCTGGCAATGTTGCTTGCAGGCCCTGCACTGAGTCTTCCGAATATGATCGTAATCAGCAGGATAATGGGAGTGAAAAAAACTTCCCTGTACATAGCTTTGGTAATAACCGTTGCATCAATCGCCGGCCTTATATTCGGCCTTTATTTTGTATAAAGAGGTAAAATATGAAACTGCTTGTGATTTCGGATATACATGGGAATATGAAAGCTCTGGAAGCTGCAATGGAAATTCCTCATGACAAGGTTATCTGTCTGGGTGATCTGGTGGACTATGGTCCATCACCCAAAGAAGTAATCGATTTCATGATGGAAAACAATATACCCGTAATAAAGGGAAACCACGATAATGCAGTTGCAACAGGGATTGATTGTGGCTGCAGTTATGAGATCAAGCATCTTTCAATTGCCACGAGGGATTACACAAAAGAACAGCTGGATGATACCCAGCTGGATTTTTTGAAGAAACTTCCTTTAAAAATTGAAAAGGAATACAAAGGAGGCAGGGTTTTATTTACACATGGAAGTCCCAGATCCTTTTATGAGTATATAAAACCACAAACACCTGATGCAGAAGTACAGGAAATGCTGGAAGGAGTTGAAGCGGATCTGCTGGTAGTCGGCCACTCTCACATTCCAATGGAAAGGGATGCCGGAAATATTACCATTGTAAATCCCGGATCAGCAGGACAACCACGCGATGGTATTCCACAAGCCTCATGTGCTGTACTTGATACCGA
>JBMCCK010000043.1:0-7353 GCA_048619255.1 Methanohalophilus sp.
TGATGAATTTAAGAAAAAGTAACACTTATCTGATTATTTTGTTATGCATTATTTCGGCTCTGTAGAAATCCTCATTTGAATAATTACTGAAATAGAATGAAGATATTCTATTGGTAAATTTATGTAATGTTGTGAAGTGGGGTACGTGTTTTATACAAATCTTGGACAGAACTCTATCCATTAACTCAACAAGTTTAACAAATTTTCTGTAATTCTCGTTTATATATTCTTTGAATCGTACCAATGGCAGTAACTGGTGTTGAGTATATTTTCGTTTGGAATACTTACAACTGTAGATTGGAAGATGAGATCTTCCAGCTACAGACATAGCTGTATCGATAAAGTTTAAGTAATCGCTTGACAAAACACATTCATCCCCTTTGTGTTTTTTATGGTCAAAATCACATTGGGACTTCTTCTTATAAAAATAATAATGTATTAGTGGAAATTAGAGGAAAGAGTTTCTACAGAGCCATCAAAAAGAAAACATCATGCGCGGGGTATCCCACTCTTTTCAAGACTTCACCCCTTCCACATTACAAGTGCTGCACCTGCAATCAGTGCCACAGCAAGCACAACAGTAATTTCCAGATGTTTGAACAGTGAAATAGAAGTATCCATCATCCTTACCCAACTCCCTAACATGTGTAGCCCAATTCCAGCACTATAAATATCTCCCCACCAATCTATTTTCTAGAGCTAAAACCTAAAGAATCGGAGGAGAAATAAATGATAGAGAAGGGGGTGCTATATAAAAAGGGAAATATTGACCCGGCAATTGTCATGAAAGTGACAAGGCCGGCCATAAACTCGGTTTTAATATCTGTGCTGCGTTCTTTCAGATGAAAAAGTTTTCCAGTACGCCTGTCATTTCATATATCCTAGCAATTCTATGATTATCCGGATAAATTGAGAGAGACATACTATATAAACTTGATTAATTATATTGAAATTGTCAATAATATATTCATATTAATCCATAAAAATACCACATCCCCTGATATTACTAATTATCTCATTCGTAATATTGATATAAAACAAACAAATTAAGGTAATTGTGATACATATGATGGATTTGAGAAAAAGTAATACTTATATTATTATTTTGTTATTTATTATTTCAATTTTGATTGTTGGATGTGCGGAACAGCAACAAAATAAAGACAATAATATTAATAAAAATGATAGCCAGGAAAAAACCGTCGAAATTGCAAAGAGTTTTGGACCTTCAGATAGTCTTGACCCCACCTTCAGATGGGTCGGCTGGTATGTTAGAGAAGCCGGGCTATATGAAACACTGTTCAGTTATGATAAAAATATGGAAATGATACCTGAACTTGCAACCGGATATGAAGCCATAAACGATACTGCCTGGCAAATAACACTCAGGGAAAATGTGACATTCCATGATGGTACACCCATGACCTCAGAGGCAGTTGTATATTCGATAGACCGAGTAAGAGATTCCAATAATACACGCAGTAGCCAGTATGACTTTATAGAGGATGTACAGGCTCTCGATGATTATACAGTACTGATTACCACAGAAAAACCCTATGCGCCTGCTATTGCAAGCCTGACAGACCCGATTGTCTCAATCGTAAATCCCGAAGCCAACAATCTTGCAGCATCTCCTTCAGGCACCGGACCTTACACTTTTGAGTCATTTGAACCGGAAATAGAACTGGTTGTTAAAAAGAATGATAATTACTGGGCAGGGGAACCACAACTTGATGTTGCTGTGTTTGACTTTATAAGCGATCCTGTAACCAGATCCCTCAAAATTGAAGGAGGAGACGTACAGATTGCAGACGGCATCCCCCCGGCAGAAGTTGCCCGCCTTGATGCCAAAGATGATATTAAAATACACAACGAAGAAACCATGCGAACCGGATTCATGTATGTAAATACCAGAAAAACACCTCTGGACGATATACATGTAAGACAGGCTATCAATCATGCAATAAACAGAGAGCAGGTTATAGATGCTGCACTGGAAGGCGTGGGTGGTTCACCTGCAGTCGGAGTATTCCCTTCCATTTTTGACTGGTCTGCAAATGAGCAGCTTGATCCCTATGAACACAATCCTGAAAAAGCCCTCGAACTGTTGAAACAGGCAGGTATTGAGGATGTCGATGGAGATGGTACACTTGATTATGCAGGAGAACCTTTTTCACTCAACATAAAAACCTATGAGTCAAGACCTGAGATGAAACCTGCTGCAGAGGCGATGGCTGCTCAATTCCGGGAGATAGGAATAGAAAGTGAGGCAATCATTCTTGAAGATGGCGCTCTTAGTGCAGATATGAGTGACGGGAACTATGATCTCGGTCTTTATGCCTGGGGAGTAGCACCTACAGGAGACCCAGATTATTTCCTGTCACAACATTTTGCTTCAGACAGCAAATATGCAGGCTGGACGGGTTACTCTAATGAGGATGTGGATGAATGGCTGGAACTGGGCCGTACGACCATGGATAATGATAAGCGTCTGGAATACTACAACAATGTACAGAGGGAAGTATATGAAGACTGTCCCGAAATATTTGTATTCTATTATCGCAAGACCGTGGGTACCTCAGACGAAGTTCAGGGCTTCACTATTTATCCCAATGAAATAACCTTCCTGACCGAAGACGTGAGATTGGAATAAGGTGGCAGAAATGACTGTAAAACAGCAGATAGAAGAATACTGGGATTGGCGCAGTACAAGTTACACTAACGGCGCCACATCCCTGGGAGAAGAAGAAAGGGAACTCTGGAAACAGAGTCTTTCTCCCTATCTGGGCCAAGGTCCGCTAAAAGTACTTGATATAGGTACAGGCAAGGGTTTTCTGGCTCTTCTACTTGCGGATATGGGACATGAGGTAACTGCTATTGATATCTCGCAGTCCATGCTGGAAAAAGCGCAGAGAGAAGCTATAAAACTCAATCTGGACATAAAATTTGAAAAAGGAGATGCAGAAAATCTGGCATTTGCAGATTCAAGTTTTGATGTAGTGGTAAGTAAATATCTTCTCTGGACCCTTCCCGACCCGGAAAATACGCTTAAGGAATGGAGACGTGTCCTGCTTCCAGAAGGAAAGATTATTGCGATTGATGGAAACTGGTTTGATCCATCACCTGTAAAGAAATTCAAGCGCAGGATTAGAAAGATACTGCAGGGTATAACACACAGGGATCCTACAACAGGAGTGTTGCGTCAGGGCAAATTCAATCAATATTATTCCCCTCTACATGCTTCCCTGCCCCTTTATTCAAACGTAAAGCCTGAAAGTATCAGGCCACTCTTTGAAAAAGCAGGTTTTGAGCATATGCAAATTGATTCGTTACCATTGATACACAAATATAATTTGAAAAATATGCACCCACTACTGAGACCCCTGAATACAGATACATTCTTCCTGATATCCGGTACTTCCTCTAAGCAGGATAAATGATTATGTTTGCTTATGTAATGAGACGAGTGATATTCCTGATTCCCACTCTCCTTTTAGTTTCAATAATAAGCTTTTCAATCATACATATTGCTCCAGGAGACCCGGCGGAATTATTACTTACAGGTCCCGACGGTGTGGCAGATCCGCAGGTTGTAGAAGATTTCAGGGAAAAAATGGGGTTTGATCAGCCATTCCATATACAATATGGTACATGGCTAATGCAGATTCTTTCCGGGGATCTGGGTTATTCTTATATGACCGATCAACCCGTGGGAAAAGCCATCCTGCACAAATTTGGTGCAACTTTTAAATTAGCTTTGGTAAGCATGATATTCACGTTATTGATTGCCATCCCGGGAGGTATAATATCTGCACTGGCAAAAGATACATGGAAAGATGACCTGAGCAGATTTTTCTCTCTTTTTGGTGTATCCATACCGAATTTTTGGCAGGGTTATCTGATGATTCTTGTATTTGCTCTTTTTCTGGATATCCTGCCCGTGGGAGGTTATGGTGATGGAGGCGATTTTACTCACATGATACTGCCTGCTTTAACTCTTGGGACTTCCTCAGCAGCAGTACTCATGCGCCTTATGCGCTCCAGTCTTTTAGATGTGCTTGACCATGATTATATCCTTTCAGCCAGAGCCCGGGGGTTGCCGGAATATATTGTCATTGGCAAGCATGCTCTGAAAAATGCCTTCATACCGGTAGTTACCATGATGGGATTGAGCTTTGGATATCTTTTGAATGGATCTGTTATAATTGAGACTGTATTTGCATGGCCCGGTATAGGAAGTTTGATGGTCAATTCAATATCTGACAGGGATTATCCCATGATACAGGGGACTCTCCTTTTTGTGGCAGGAATTTTTGTTCTCATCAATCTTTTAGTGGACATCTCCTATGCCTATCTTGATCCGAGGTTGAGGTATGATGATTAAGGGAATATTTAACAGAAGTATGCTGATTGGCCTTATTCTCATTGGGGCAGTAGTGTTCCTTGCACTGGCAGCTCCATGGCTGGCCCCCCATGACCCCCAGAAAACCAATTTTGACCAGAGATTGTTATCTCCTTCTTCAGAATATCCTTTTGGCACCGATCATCTGGGACGATGTATCTTAAGCAGGGTTCTGTTTGCTGCCCGCATTAGCCTGTTTATAGGAGCTTCTGTTATAGCAATATCTTTTATCGCCGGCACATTAATTGGTTCAGTCTCAGCTTATGCCGGAGGTATTGTAGATGAAACAGTAATGAGATTTGTCGATGGTTTTCTTGCATTTCCCAGCATGTTTATTGCTCTTGCTATTGCCGGCATATTCGGAGGGAATATGACGGGATTGATCATTGCTTTATCGATTGTTGAATGGACTGCTTATGCCAGAGTGAGCCGTGGCTCTGTTCTGGCGGTGAAAAACATGGATTATATTGCAGTTTCGAGAATGATGGGGGGTAGGGCTCCCTATATACTACGTCATCATATTCTGCCAAATATTACATCACCTTTGCTTGTAATCTCTACCCTTGGAATGGGTAACGTTATCCTAGGTGCTGCTGGACTGAGTTTTTTGGGGTTAGGTGTTTCATCTGCTCCCGAATGGGGGATGATGATCAATGAAGGCCGCCTGTTCCTACAATCCGCTCCCCACATTATGTTTTTCCCGGGGATATTTATTGTAATAACTGTCTTGGGTTTCAACTTCCTCGGGGATGGATTGAGGGATATTTTTGATCCACGAGATACAAAACAGCGTTGGAGGTTGTTCTGATTGCTGAGTATTCGGGATCTTAAAGTGGCATTTGAATCTCATCAGGGACCTATAGTACCGGTTGATTCAGTGGATATGGATATTCTCGATAAGGAAACCTTCACTATAATAGGTGAATCCGGCTGTGGTAAATCATTACTTGCAAATTCCCTATTGGGATTGCTTCCTCGCGATGCCCAGGTCTGCGGGAAGGTGTATATGGACGGGGAAGAAATCCTATCATTGAAGGAAAAAGAATGGCGAAAGATAAGGGGCAAGAGGATTGGTCTGGTATTCCAGAATCCTTCAGCTTCTCTAAATCCGGTATTCACCATGCATAACCAGCTATATGAAACCCTCAAATACTCGAACAAACCCTCATCCCGGGAAAAAATGGTTTCTCTTCTGAAAAAAACAGGGATAAAAAATCCTTTACGCAGGCTACCCCAGTATCCTCACCAGTTAAGTGGAGGAATGAAACAGAGATTTGCAATTGCCCTGGGGATTGCAACAGATCCTGAAATATTGATAGCTGATGAGCCAACTAATGGGCTTGACGTAACAGTGAAATTAAAGATCGTGGAATTGTTATCCAAATTACATGCAGAACGTTCTATCCTGTTAATAACACATGACCTTAATGTAGCTTACAATCTTTCCGATAAAATAGCGGTAATGTATGCAGGAGAAATGGTGGAAATTGCGCCTGTATACAGTTTTTTTGAAAAGCCCCTACATCCCTATTCCAGTCAATTGCTAGCCTCACACCCGGAAAAAGAAATGATACCAATCCCCGGTTTTACTCCACAGCTTACACAGAGACCCCAGGGATGTCGGTTCCATCCACGTTGTGCATTGGCCTGCAGGAAATGTAAAACCGAGCATCCACAGCTGAAAAAGATAGATGAAAAGAGATATGTGAGGTGTTTTGCCTGTGCTTGAAGTAAAAGCGCTTGACAAAAGTTATTCCTCCTCAACCATCCCTTTCATGAAAAAAAGTATCAAGGTACTTGAAAACATTTCTTTTCGGATTAATAAACATGAAACGCTTTGCATTGTGGGAGAAAGCGGCTGTGGGAAAACAACTCTTGCAAAATGTATTGTAAATCTGGAAAACCCCGATAATGGAAAGATTATATTGGAAGGAAGAGATGTTACATTTCCTGACAGGAAAACTCTCTCTTATCTCCACACGAAAGTACAGATGATATTCCAGAATGCGGATACATCTTTAAATCCCAGGCATCACATATATGATGCCCTGGCTGAACCTCTAAGACTGCAAGGCCAAAATGATGAAAAAGTCAAAAAAAGAGTATTCCAATTACTGGATCATGTAGGCCTCTCAGAAGAACATCTGCATCGACACCCGCATCAGTTGAGCGGTGGACAGAACCAGAGGATTGCTATAGCACGTGCAATAGCCCTTCATCCAGATTTACTTATTGCAGACGAGATTACTGCAGCTCTGGATGTCTCGGTACAGGCCCAGATACTTCAATTGCTCCAGACCCTGAAAAAAGAAATGGACATGACATTGCTTTTTATATCCCATGACCTGGCTCTTGTCAAACGAATCGCAGACAGGGTTGCTGTTATGCAGGACGGCAGACTTGTTGAGATAAATGATACCAATGATATATTTCATAATCCTCAAAGTCCGTATACAAAAAAGTTGATTGCAAGCATGTCCAAACTTTCCCTAAATAGCCATAATCCAAAATAAACTGCAAAAATAGGAAACTTGTTTATGCAAAACATTGAATCCGTCATCATGAATTTCTTGTCTGAAAATGTATCGATATGGGGTATAGCAGATCTGGAAAATACTCCAGCTCACCCCTATCCTGACTTAAAACGTGCCATTGTATTTGGAATCGCCCTTGACAGGAAAGTAATCAGAAATCTTGACTCAGGTCCATACCAGGCGTATATTGATGAATGCAATATGGCCAATGAAAAACTTACATCCATTGGCATGGAACTTGAAAAAAAATTACAGCATATGGGTCACAGGGCTATTTCCATGACTGCCAGCAAATCGGACATTGATGAGAATAAACTGGAAGCCGAATTCCCTCATAAAACCACGGCCACAAAGGCCGGACTTGGATGGGTGGGTAAATGTGACCTTCTGATTACAAAGGAGTTTGGTAGTGCCCTA
>JBMCCK010000044.1:0-7241 GCA_048619255.1 Methanohalophilus sp.
AATACAGCAAATATCAGACTTACGATACCTGCCAGAGGGGCGAGGTATATTATATCCTGCATTATTGTTCTCCTATATTTGTTTGATTTTTATGATAATGCTATGATGGGTTATCAGACAGATGGAAGTTCCAGCTGCCCTTTACCTATAATTATTAATCTTTAGTGGTGCCACAAAGACAGGTTGAAATAGAACACACCTAATAAGAAATTAACGTTTCAAAATTTTTAGATTGATGTGTGCCATGTTCGATTTGTCCTAACATATTTTTGTTAGTATTAATGTTTTCCCTTTTATATGTGCTACAGATATGAATAGACATATTAATTATAGCGTATTATCCTGTACCAATGAGGATTGCAGGGCTTATACTCGTGACTTTGCTGCTCCTGTGTTCTGTATCAGGGGCACTTGCGGCTGAGGATGGCAGGGATTATATACATATTTCAAGTATGCAGGTTCGCTTTTCAGGTACTGATGCCACAGTTGATCTATTCTATGATCTGGATTTTTTCGGGGATGTGTATATTTTTGCGTTAGGCAGTCGCCATCTTAAACCTGAATTTGAAGCCTTTTTCTACGATTTTGAAGAATTTAAGGTTATAGAACTCGGAAGGGGGCATTCCAGATTTTTACTTAAAAATGTATCCCGGGAAAGTGAAAATTTCTATCTTCATGATGAGAAGAAACTTGGAAGACAAGTTGGTTCTCTTGTAGCTATTTATCCCGCAGGCCCTTCAAAGGATATGGGTAGTATGGATTCGATCCCAAATCTGTTTTATGAAAAACAATGACTCTCAGTAATCAATTATGTTTAATTTTATGTCCTGCTTTACTTGTGTTTCGCATCCAATCTGTTCTTGTAGTTAAATTTATATAGTTATGCATTATGATGCATTATCATGGCGCGTCCCAGAAAAAAGAGAATGGTGGGTTTCCGTCACAGATGTCGGTGTTTCAGTCCCGATGACATGAATGAAAATATGCCTGTTGTTGATGTCGGTGTGGATGAACTGGAATCCATGAGACTGAATATTTTGGAAAAATTGTCTCAGGGAGAGGCTGCACAGAAAATGGGGGTCCATCAGTCTACATTCCAAAGAACCCTTCGCAGGGGTCTTGAAAAAGTAACAGATGCACTGGTCAATGGAAAAGGTATTTCTTTAGAAGGAGGTGAACTCAATATGCCTGGAGGAGATGGCACAGGCCCAGAGGGAAGTGGTCCGATAGGGGGCCAGAGGACAGGGTCGCAGAGGTGGTGGAAATCACCCGGGTCGCGGAGCTGCAGCTCCGCAAAATTGTAGGTGTCCTTCATGTGGACATCTTGAACCATACCAGCCGGCTGTACCTTGCAGTCAGGCCAAATGTCCTGAATGCGGTTCTCAGATGGTGCGCGGTTGAATTTATAGACTGGAAACAATGCTAAAACGACAAAGGGGGTTGTATTAATCTGCCAGGTGGAGACAGAACCGGTCCTAGGGGAATGGGGCCTATGACAGGAAGAGGTGCAGGTTACTGTAGTGGAAGTGAAGTGGCTGGATGGCAGAATCGATTTGTAAGAGGAAACTTCTTCATGGGAGGTTTTAACAGATTTGGTGGCCCTTTCAAACGAGGTATGGGTTACTATAGAGGAGGTCCCATTGCGACTCCTCCTCAGCCTGTATCCCTGCAACGCGAGCTTGAAGTGCTTGAAAGAGAAAAGGGCTTGCTTTCTCAGCGTATAGAACAATTGAAAACCCAACTTTCAGGGAAGGGATCAGAGGATGTCTGATCCTCTTTTTATTTTAGGGGAATGTCTGTGGGAAAGCGAAAGTCCAGAATAATTTATGGCCCAATCCTCTCGCGAAGATTGGGCAGGTCCCTGGGTGTGGATGTTATCCGCAATCCTTCCAGCCGGAAAAACTGCAATTTTGACTGTGTCTACTGTCAGCTTGGCTCAGTTACAGATAAAATCCAATCTCCAGAGGATTCTGTGGGATGCGTTACATGTTCCGAAGTTGTTGAAGGTATTCGGCATTATCATCGCAGTATAGAAGATATTGACTACATTACATTCTCAGGTACCTGTGAACCAACTCTCAATCTATGGCTTGGAGAGATGGTCGACGGTATCCGGGATATTTCTGATGTGCCCATATGTGTCATTACCAATTCTTCCCTTGTTGGCAGAAAGGATGTGCGCCAGAATCTTGCAAAGGCTGACCTGGTGGTTGCTACTTTAGTATCGGGTTATGAGGATACATTCCGGAATATTAACAGACCTGTCTCGGGTATTCACCTGGGAGAAATTATAGAAGGGCTTGCGGCTCTTTCTCTGATGGATGGATGCAAGCTTTCCATAGAGGCCATGTTTGTAGAAAGTAACGAGTTTCCAGGCAACTCATCAGATAGGGAAATTTCACGTCTTGGCGAAGTTCTGGAATACATCGGTCCGGATGAAGTTGAGGTCTTGACCGTCACCCGGCCTCCTGCTGAATCTTCCGTGCATGCTGTTGATGAGAAAAGGTTGACGGAAATTGCCAGATACTTTGACGATAAACTTGGAAGGAATAAAGTGCGCCTTGTATTACAAGGTATAAAAAGGGGCCGCTCCATCCTCAAACACGAGAATATTGAAGAGGAAGTGTATGACCTGATCCTGCGTCGCCCCTGTACCATCGAGCAGTTGATTGATTCACTTGGTATTAATAGGGAAAACCTTATTCCTGTTATTGGGAATATGAAATATAGGGGAGCGATTGAGATGGTCCGGGAAGGCAATATCTCTTACTACAGAGCTTTGTGATTATTCTTTCCTGCGACCACTAGATATATACATGAATAATCATTATAGATTCATGCAATTTTACAGGATGGCATAACCTATGAAGGAAACAATAGAATCGTCACTTGCAGAGGAACGTGTTTTTGAACCATCTGAAGATTTCAAGGCCCGGGCCAATATGAATGATCCCGATATCTACAGGAAGGCTGAAGAGGATTTTGAAGGTTTCTGGGCTTCAGTTGCAGAAGATATAGACTGGTTTGAAAGGTGGGATAAAGTCTTCGAATGGAAACCTCCGCATAGTAAATGGTTCCTTAATGGCAGTCTTAATGCATCATATAACTGTCTTGACAGGCATCTTTCTTCAAAGGGTGATAAGACAGCCATTATCTGGGAAGGGGAGATGGAAAACAATCGCACCTTTACCTATGATGAATTGTTTTACTCCACATGTCGCTTTGCCAATGCATTGAAAGAACTCGGGGTTAAAAAAGGGGATATTGTTACGATCTATCTTCCGATGATACCTGAAGCTGTTATTGCTATGCTTGCCTGTGCCAGAATCGGTGCTCCTCACAGTGTGGTATTTGCCGGATTTTCCCAGGAAGCACTCGCCCAACGTGTTGAGGACGCGGGCAGCAAATTCGTAATTACCTGTGATGGTTATTATCACAAAGGTAAACTGGTTAACCAGAAGGAAAAAACCGATAAGGCACTTGAGAGAGTAGATAATATCGAGCATGTGATGGTTGTCAATCATGCGGCAAATTCCGTATTTTTCACCGAGGGCCGGGACGTGTGGTGGCATGACATTGAAAAAAAGGTGGATTATGAATGTCCGCCTGAACACATGGATTCCGAAGATACACTTTTCCTAATGTATACCAGCGGAACTACAGGAAAACCCAAGGGTGTGGTTCACAGCACCGGAGGTTATCTTGTCGGAACAGCAATCACTGCTAAATGGATCTTTGACCTGAAAGATGATGATGTTTATTGGTGTACCGCGGATGTGGGCTGGATTACGGGTCATTCCTATATTACATATGGTCCCCTGCTGAACGGTGCAACCGTGCTGATGTATGAGGGAGCACCGGATTATCCCGAAAAGGACAGATTCTGGAGTATAATTGAAAATTATGGAGTGACGATTTTTTATACGGCACCTACAGCTATTCGGACATTCATGAAATGGGGCAAACAATTGCCTGCAAAGCATGATCTTTCCTCGCTGCGGCTTCTGGGAAGTGTCGGTGAACCCATCAACCCGAAGGCATGGCTCTGGTACTATGAGCATATCGGGTACGAGAAATGCCCGATAGTTGATACATGGTGGCAGACAGAAACAGGTATGATAATGATCACGCCCCTTCCGGGGATTACTCCGATGAAACCCGGTAGTGCTGTGAGACCGTTCCCGGGAATCAAGGTATCCATTCTCGATGAAGAAGGAAATGCGGTTCCCGAAGGACATGGTGGGTATCTGGCAATTAAGAAACCTTGGCCGAGCATGATTCGTGCCATTAATGGGGATGAGGAACGCTTCATTGAAACTTACTGGAGTATGTGGGGCAAAGATACCTATATGTCGGGTGATGGTGCTCATACTGACAGTGACGGTTATGTCTGGATTCTCGGAAGACTTGATGATGTGATAAAAGTATCCGGGCACAGGCTCGGTACTATGGAGATCGAAAGTTCGCTTGTAGCCCATTCGGATGTTGCGGAAGCAGCTGTTGAAGGAAAGAAGGACGAAATAAAAGGTGAAGTGATCGTTGGATATGTTGTTTTGGAAACCGGTGCTTCTGCAAGCGATAAACTGAAAGAGGAACTCCGCAAGCATGTAGCCGATGAGATCGGTCCTATTGCCCGTCCGGCAGACATTATCTTTGCTGATGACCTTCCAAAAACACGTAGTGGAAAGATCATGCGCCGGGTACTGCGCGCGATCACAAATAATACCGACCCCGGGGATGTGTCCACTCTGCAGAATCCTGATGTGGTTGAAGAACTCAAAAGAAAAGTTAATCTATCAGATTAACATTCAAACCCCTAGAGGTTTAATTTCATGGAAAGGAATACCGGCCTTATAGTTGCAATGGATGTTACGCGTATGGATCGCGCCGTCGAGATTGCCAGCGAAGTTGCTGAATGTGTGGATGCCATTAAGGTGGGCTATCCCCTGGTGCTTTCAGAAGGTTTGAGTGTAATATCAAGACTTGCCGACTATGCTCCTGTCATTGCTGACTTTAAGGTTGCTGACATTCCAAACACGGATGAACTTATCTGTGAGCAGGTGTTCAAGGCCGGTGCCAGTGGTGTAATAGTACATGGTTTTACAGGCGAGGATAGCCTGAAAGCCTGTATAGATGTGTCCCGACTTTATGGTGGGGATATATATGTAGTCTCTGAAATGAGCCATCCCGGAGGTGCGAAGTATTTCCAGCCGATAGCCGATGAAATTGCTTCAATGGCGTATGAATTCGGTGCTACAGGTATTGTCGCACCGGCTACCCGGCCAGAAAGGGTAAAGCACCTGCGTTCTATAATAGGTGGTGACCTTTCTATTATTTCTCCGGGTGTAGGTGCACAGGGAGGTAAAGCCTCTGATGTGATCGCAGCAGGTGCGAACTGGATTATTGTGGGTCGAAGTATTTATAATTCAGAACACCCCAAAGAAACAGTCATGGAACTTGTTAACGGGATCGGTATTTAAGGATAAAAGCCAGTGATGAGATTCTCTTCTGAGATAGTGATGAGCCCTATGAGTTCTGAGGCTTTTGTTTTTTACTTCAAGATCCGGTGTTGATTTGTATTCAGAGGAAGGTGCATGACCAGAAATGAGTTGGCCGTAAATAGTTGTGACGGGGATTGTGAACCTCTTCTTGAAACATCTGCCGGTGAAAAAATTTTCAGATCGGGCAAAGATTCCGTTATAGTTACACTACCAAAGGGCAGGAGAATAATTTCCAATTCCTGGCTCAATGGTGGTATCCGTGATGATATCAATGTCCTCATCAATCAGCGAATAGGAAGGCATGTTGGAAGTGAGGATGACCTAGAGAAAGGGAGTGTCGAAAGCTATCTCGCTCATGTGGTGGAGCAACTTGGCTATTCTGCATCAAATGCATCTGCATTGCTAACTGCTGCAAGTATGGAAAATGTTGCTTTTGTCATCCACTCTTTCCGTGGCCTTGAAGTAACAACAATTGCAACCGCAGGCGTTGAAGTAAATGCATGCAGTCCTGCAGACCCTGCTTCCTATTATCAGGAAAATGGTAGATGGGAAACTCTTGGCGGAACAATAAATCTAATTCTTCTAATAGATGCAAATTTACCGTCATATGCTCTTACCAGGGCCTGGATGACTGCTACTGAAGCCAAATCAGCAGTTCTGCATCAATTAATGATTCCAAGTCGTTTTTCTGAGGAATTGGCTACCGGAACCGGGACAGATATGATGGCGATTGTATCCAACGATTATGCCTCTTTGAAATTGACTGATGCAGGTCCCCATTCCAAACTTGGCGAGCTGATATGTAAATGTGTAAAACAAGTCCTTTTCAAAGCCCTGGATCAACAATCAGGTATATCAGCTGTTTCCCAGAGGGATATGCTTGTAAGGCTTGATAGGTTTGGAATTGATGAAAAATATTTCTGGAAAGTCTCGACATCCCTTGATGGGGATAACAAAAAAGGTCCATTTTATGACAATCTCAGGAATATTTCACGTAATCCTGCTATGGTTGCATTGATTTCTTCTATTCTCCATCTTGTCGATGAAGTAAGATGGGGTTTGATTCCTGAAAACAGTGCAAAGAAAGTAGCTTTTTCCCAGATGGTTCAACTGGGCAACATTTTGAATTTGAATGTAGATGTCCCTTACGATTATTTGCTGGATCCGAAAGAATCAATAATTGAGAACTGGGTAAGAGTAACTTCCTGGATTGTAAAAAGAAATGTTTAATTCCTTTACTATTATATTAATATAAAAACGAGGTTTATCATGAATCTGAGAAATTATATAGCCACTTATTGTACCGATTCTAAGAAAAAGCCAACAGGCGTCATAGTTCATAGTGCAGATATAGGAGACGAACTTCCTGAGATGCCGGATCGCTTTTTCTACATGGCCGAGTGGTCTGACGTGCCTTCCAGACGTATATGGAAAAGTGAACCGTACCAGTCAGTATTGATTCATGAAAATGGTCAACTCACTATACACGAACACCTCAGGAAAGCCAACTTCCGGATTCATCTGCTGGAGCTGGAAGAAAAATACGAGACCTCCTCACGAGCAGGACATTTCGTTCTCTCAGTACCTGAAGCTTTCGAGTTTGCCTATAATGCACACAGGGATACAGCAAGGCGATTTTCCAGGACACCCTATATCTCTCATCCAATGGACGTTGCCTCCATCCTCTTAAAGAACAGTGCCCCCGATGTAATTGTAATTGCCGGTCTGCTGCATTCTATC